>CAIUSK010000512.1 GCA_903901805.1 uncultured Flavobacteriales bacterium | reverse complement strand
TATTTTGCTCGTTTACCGTTGAAAAAATCAGCTAAAATTGTGCATGGGAATGCTTTAAGAGTAGATTGGGAAGAAGTTGTTCCAAAAAAAGCACTAACTCATATTATTGGAAATCCACCTTTTTTAGGACATCACATGCAAAGTGAAGAGCAAAAAAAAGATTTACATTTTGTTATGCAAGGAATAAAAGCTGCAGGTGTTATGGACTATGTTACAGCATGGTATTACAAAGCGTCAAAATATATTTTAGACACAAAAATAAAAGCTGCTTTTGTTTCGACAAATTCTGTTGTTCAAGGCGAACAAGTAGGGATTTTATGGAGTTACTTATTAAGTAATTTTAATATTAAAATTCATTTTGCACATCGCACATTTAAATGGAATAATGAAGCAAAAGGTAATGCAGCAGTATACTGTGTAATTATTGGTTTTGCAAATTTTGACACAAATAACAAGTATATATTTGATTACGAAGATATAAAAGGAGAAGCGCATGAACTCAAAGTTAAAAATATCAATCCGTATTTAGTAGATGCAAAAGATATATTAATTGAAAATAGAAATACTCCAATATGTAATGTTCCAAAAATGATGTATGGTAGTAAGCCTACAGATGGAGGCTTCTATATTCTTAGTAATGAAGAGAAAATAGATTTTTTAATCAAAGAGCCTAATGCTAGCAAATTTATTAAACCTTTTTTAAGTGCCCGAGAATATTTAAATGGTGAAAAAAGATGGTGTATTTGGTTAGTTGATGCAAATCCTAATGAATTGAAAAATTGCCCTATGATTCTTCAAAGAATTGAAGCTGTGAAAAAATTCAGAAGTGAAAGTATAGCTGCATCAACTCGTGATTATAAATATCATAATTTATTTAGACAAGTTACTCAACCAAAAGATGATTTTTTATTAGTTCCAAGAACTACTTCCGAAAACAGAAATTACATTCCAATTGGATTTTTTTCTAAAGATTTTATTGTAAGTGATACTTGCCAATCAATTCCAAATGCAAGTTTATTTCATTTTGGAATTCTTAATTCAACCATGCACATGGCATGGGTAAAAACAACATGCGGTAGATTAAAAAGTGATTTTAGGTATTCAAAGGATATAGTTTACAATAACTATCCTTGGCCCGAAAACCCGATTGAAAAACAAGTAAAATCAATTGAAACTGCCGCACAAAAAGTTTTAGATACAAGATTACAATTTCCGCAAAGCAAATTGGCTGATTTATATGAACCAGATATTATGCCACCCGCTTTAGTAAAAGCACACAACGAACTAGACAAAGCAGTTGACTCCGCTTATAGCAAAGAATCCTTCACTAGCGAAGCGAAACGCATGGAGTTTTTGTTTGATTTGTATGAAAAATATACTTCGAATTTATTTACAAAAGAAAAAACTAAAAAACTAAAAAAATGATACATATATCTCAAATAACGAATAAAACAAAGCTTTTAGAATATTGGCGTAAACCCACCAAAGAGGAAATAAAATTTGGACATGGCGCTAAACATTACAGAGATTTTGAGTTTACAGATTGCTTTGATGAAAATGGATTATTAAAACAACACATAAGATCAACCGAAGATAGTTTAGTTTA
Organism: uncultured Flavobacteriales bacterium; assembly: GCA_903901805.1. Classification (GTDB taxonomy): domain Bacteria; phylum Bacteroidota; class Bacteroidia; order Flavobacteriales_D; family Crocinitomicaceae; genus UBA952. The sequence goes on along the minus strand of CAIUSK010000512.1, from coordinate 6,187 downwards.
TTATTCTAGTGATATTGAATTTCCACAGAGAAATAGATCTCGTAACTAAAAAAATAATAATTTCAGCAGCAAAGCAATACACATGGAGTTTTTGTTTGATTTGTATGAAAAATATACGGCAGGTATATTTGAAAAGAAAAAAGGTAAAAATTAAATCAACCCAATGAATCCGGTAGAAAAACAATTGTATTGGAGTGAGCGATACTTGAAAAATCAAGCTGGTTGGGATTGTGGGGCAATTACTCCTCCCATTAAGGATTATATCGATCAATTAACCGATAAATCTATTTCGATACTAATTCCCGGATGCGGCAGTGGACATGAAGCAGAATATTTATGGATGCTAGGTTTTAGAAACGTGCAACTGCTCGATTTCGCACCCGAAGCCTTGGCTCTTTTTTCAGAACGAGTGAAAGATTTCCCCAAAGATCAACTGCATTGTACTAATTTTTTTGAACATCAAGGAAAATATGATTTAGTCCTAGAGCAAACCTTGTTCTGTGCCATCAATCCAAAGGATCGAGAGAAATACGCAAAAAAAATGGCGGATTTAATTAAACCCACCGGAAAATTGGTAGGCGTATTGTTTAATCGGGAATTCGAAGGAGGACCACCTTTTGGAGGGTCTATTGCAGAATATCAACAAATTTTTCAAGCGGAATTTTCATCCGTTTTCATTGAACCTTGCTACAATTCAATCAAACCACGTGAAGGATCCGAAGTCTTTATAAAAATGGGTGATCCAACATGAAACAAACGGATACAGGAATATTACTTCACCGCATTTCCTATAGTGAGACTAGTTTAATTACTGTTTTTTACACGCAAAATCATGGCATTCAGAAATATATTTTTCAGGGCGGAAAGAAAAAATCAGGAAACTTATCTCCATTAGGGATTTATGAGTTGACGTATTACCGAAGACCGGATTCTGAATTAGGTAAGTTAAATCAAGTTCAACTGCTTGAACCCATGCACGGAATTTTTGCAAGTCCTATCAAATTGGTGATTGCTTTTTTCATTGCTGATGTTTTACACCAAAGTTTAAAAACTGACATCCCCGATGAGCCCTTGTTTCAATTCCTGCATACGTCAATTCAAAATTTAAACGAAGTTTCCAACCCACAATTTTTTCCCGCTACTTTTCTACTTAGCTACATTGTACACCTTGGAATTAGTCCATTAATCGAGGAAGAAGATGCCAATTACTTCGATATACAGCAAGGGATTTTCACAAACTCACCAAGAAACATAGTTAGTACACTTCAATCTGATGCAGCACACATAATTCGTGATTACATGGAAGGACAGGAAATTGAGGAGGTAGCATTTAAAAAACAGACCAAGGAAATTGTAACAATCTTGATAACTTACCTCTCTTTTCATGTCCCCAACTTTAGAGGTGAAAAATGTTTATCCCTCGCCAAAGAAATTGTAAGTTAATTACCAATCGTGTCTGGCAATGATGACCACCATATAGGTTTTATAGGATGAATTAGGGTTTGATGCCCAGCCAATCCCGATATCTACTGATTTTGCATGAAAATCTGAAATTCCGAGCAAATGTAAACGATGTCCTGCTTTCAGATGATCCGCTACATTACCATCATTAATTAAATCAATAATGCCCTCCAGCGGAGAAGATATTCCAGCGGCAATAGATTCAAAGTAATTATCTTTTGGTTTTTTCAACCAATCTGCATTCAATTTATATCCCGCCTTGTTCATGTAATAATTCATTCCATATCCCTTTTTATCTACATGACCGAAATAATTATTTTTAGCCATGTCTTCCGCCTTGGTTTGGGCAACTTTTGCTAATGTTTCATTCCATTGCAGTACGGGTCGTTTTTCAACTCCTTTCAATGATACACCCACTTCTTCTGAGAACTGCGTAGGATTTGCTCGAACCAGATTCAGATAGTCCAAAGCCTCCTTTATAGCGGATTCTTGTGCCGAAAATGTATGTGTAAAAAAAACAAAAACAATTAAGCAAGAAGGGTAAAAACGCATACAACTCAAATTTATAATATTACTTTTACAAACAATGACAATCTATTTTTTAGACAAAGTTACACGAATGAATAACGTATTTTACTTCTTTTTAATTCTATTTATCGCAACAGCCTGTTCTGAAAAAGAAAACGTTGCTTTGAGTGCAAAAAAAACGACAAACTACGCTCGATTTTTAAGTATTAGAGATGAAAAAAATGGAATATATATAGACATTAAACATCCTGATCGAAAGAATAAAGAATATAAGTTTTTCATTAAAAAAACCAGTAGTGGAAGCATCCCGAAAGAATACATTGAAATCAAAAGAACGGACCCTTCTTTTATAGTTTTTTCTACCACGCATATTGCCATGCTTGGACAATTGAATCAATTACATACGATTAAGGGAACATGCGCAAGAAATTTAATCTATAATACTGAAATAAGGAGAAAAATCGAAGCCAATAAAATTTTTGATTTCGGAAATGAATCTACTCCATCCCTTGAAAAACTTATTTCACTTAAACCAACGGCAATCATTTACAGTGGTTTTTCAGCTGAATTTTCGAAAAATAAAGAACTACAGAAATTAGGTATCATTACAATTCCCAATTTTGATTGGAAAGAATCTCACCCACTGGGAAAAGCGGAATGGCTTATGTTGTTTGGGTATTTAACAGGAAAAGAGGAAGCTGCAAAAAAACACTTGGAAATCGTACAAGAAGAATACAACAGACTAAAAAAATCCGTTCAAGGACTTTTAAAATTTCCTGTAGTGTTATCAGGATCAAAGATGGGGGATTTTTGGTATGCTCCGGCTGGAGAAAGCTACATGGCTCAATTATTCAAAGATGCAGGCGCAAATTACATTTATAAAAATACAAAAGGCACGGGCAGCTTGGCTTACAGTCAAGAAAAAATTCTCGTAGACGCGAAAAAAGCAGATTTTTGGATTAATCCGGGATCACCTTCCTATGAATTGGTAAAAATGAGCAATCCCAAAGCTAGCTTTCTAGTACCATTTAGGGAGAAAAAAGTGTTTTGCTATACCAAAGACTCCAATAAATATTGGGAATTGAGTGCCATTCATCCCGAATGGTTTATGGCTGATCTTATCGCTATTTTTCATCCCAGCACATCAAAAAAATCAAATTTATACTTTTACCATTCTCTTGACTAAAAAACTATCATATCGCTTTTGGTTATTGGCACTATTGATTCTATTGCCATTAATGATGATCGTACACGTATTGTCTGGACAAATCCCACTAAACTTTTCAGACATCGTTTCTGCATTTCATACTTATGATGCTACTAACACCAACCACATCATATTTTTTGAATTCCGGATTCCACGAATGACAATGGCAATACTTTCAGGAAGTGCACTTGCCGTATCAGGAATGCTGATGCAAACCTTGTTCAATAATCCACTTGCTGGACCATACGTTTTAGGAATTAATTCTGGTGCTTCATTGATTGTTGCATTAACTCTATTAACCGGAATTCCATTTTTCGCAACTGATTTTGGTTTAATATCAGGTGCTTTAGTTGGTGCTTTGTTATTTGGTTCTATCATTTTGATTTTTTCGTTTTATATTCGATCACACATCTCTCTATTATTGATTGGACTGATGATTTCCAGTTTTGTGGGTGCCATTATTACAACATTAGAATCCATGAGTGCAGCTGAGCAACTAAAAAGCTTCACATTTTGGTCATTTGGTAGCTTGCAGCAAACAACTCTAAATCAATTACCGCTGATTATTACAGGTTGTTTCATTGGTTTTTTAGGATCTCTTTTACTTTCAAAACCCTTAAATGCCATGGTGCTTGGAGAAACATCTGCTAAATCATTAGGTATCCACATTCGTTCTTTTCGTATATGGGTTATAGCTATTACGGCACTCTTAACAGGAACTATTACTGCTTTTTGCGGCCCCATTGCTTTTGTTGGTCTTGCTATTCCCAATTTAACGCGAATGATCTTTCAAACCCAAAACCATAAATACTTACTTTTAGGCAATCTACTCATTGGAGGTATATTTATGTTAACGTGTGATACCATCATCCAAATAGTGGAACCATACTTTGTCTTACCAATTAATGCCTTCACTTCTCTTATTGGTGCACCGTTTGTTGTATATATCGTATTAAAAAAATTAATTTGATTTCACTTAATTCCATAGACGTTGGTTACAAAACCCCTTTACTGAGCGTAAATCTATCGCTCGAATTAGGGAATTTATATGCCTTAGTTGGGAAAAATGGATCAGGAAAAACGACTTTATTACAATCTATAATTGGAGCTATTCCCACAATACATGGTGAGATAATATTGGATGAAAAATCAATACATGCAATGACCAATGTGGAAAGAGCCAAAAAAATTGCTTTCGTTGAGACCAAATTTATGGGTATCTCCTATTTAACTGGATTCGAATATGTTGCAATCGGTCGAACTCCCTACACGAATGCCTTAGGTAGACTCAGTGAAATAGATAAAATACAAATAGCTAAATCTTTAGAAATTTTAAATATCTCTTATTTATCCGATAAATTCACAACACAAATGAGCGATGGTGAGCGCCAACTACTTCAAATAGCTCGAGCACTTGCACAGGAAACACCATACATTTTGATGGATGAACCAACTGCTTTTTTAGATTATTCCAATAAACGAAATTTGATAGAAAAACTTCAGGAAATTGCGCAAGTACAGCAAAAGTGCATCTTGCTTTCTTGTCACGATATAGAAATTTGTCTCGAAAATAAATTGCCTTTTTTAATCGTTTCAGAAAAGGACAAACGAATTGAATTAAGAGCGAATGCATCCAAAGAAGATATTCTTAACCTAGCATTTCCTAATCTCCTTAAAAACTAATTGATTTAGCCTGACCCGCATAGAAACCATTTTTTTGTACAATTTCATCCCTTAAACTTTTGGCTTTAACCAAATCCTTGTTTAAAATAAAGGCATTCAGCAACTTCCATTCTGCTTCCTCCCTAAAATTGGTGAAATTATGCACTCGGACACTTTCAAATAAAGGAATTGATTTTCTAAAATCTTTTTTCTCTAAAGCACATAGTCCGCCATAAAATTGCGCATTTACATCATCCGGATAAGCTTCTAAAATTAGTTTAAAATTCTCTGAGGCAAGTTCGAACATTCCTTTGGTAAAATAACTCATCGTTTCAGAGAGAAAAATAAAATACGCTATCTCTTTTCTTTCTGTATTTTCAGTTGAAGAAGATTTATTCGATTGATTTGCTGAAACTCCATTTAGCAAACTATTGGCATCCACAATTACCGTGTTCTCTTTTCGATATACTCTGTAATCAACTGTTTTCAATGTAAAGATAAAAACTTCCTGCCCCATTTGCCCTGCATTTTTTAACTTATCTGTTGAACCTACTAGTTTCGTTTGCAACGTTTTCATCGAGATAATTGAAGAATCTTCGTTAGTTGGATTATCTCCTAAAGAACTAGAAACCAACGTTGAAATTGGAATTGTAGTTGAAAATATAGAGGGTACAAACTGATTTTTGGGTGTGTTATTGATTTCTGAAATTAATTCAATATCGTTTTGATTATTTCTCGAATTATTTGGTGCTGGATTAGTCGTTTTTGCTGTTTTATCAACTCGAGTTATTTTTATTTCCGTTTTATTCTTTTGAGTATTCTCATTCAATAGAAAATAACCTCCAGCAAGAAGACAAATCACAAGTATAGATGCTCCTCTGAACAGCCATTTCCCACGCCCCCATATCTTTTTGCGTGAAGCATATCTTTTATCCATATGCTCAACATCAGACCACGTTATATCTGAATGCACAAATCCTTCTAATGCTTCTTTATTCAACTCATCAGATTCATCTTGAGTCAGCAGTGAATTGCGCAAATCAACATCTTGAGTTTCAAGTAATCGTTTACTATTTAGACGATTCAATTTCATATATTTGATATATTAACACCTTGTTTCTCAAGGGATATTTTTAACATTCGCTTTCCATTTTGTATGGCGCTTTTTACTTGCAACAACGATAATTGTAAGCAATCGGCAATTTCTAAATAAGATTTACCTTCTAAAAAAAATAATTCAATTGATTTTTTTTGATCTGTCTTAAGATGTCCAAGAATCTCTTCCAAAATTTGAAAGTTTCTTTCTTTCTCTTCAGCAGAAACAATGGG
>CAIUSK010000511.1 GCA_903901805.1 uncultured Flavobacteriales bacterium | reverse complement strand
TTCTTGGAGGGGTTGTTTTCGGACAAAACATCAAATCTGAAGATTTAAAATATAACTACGTTAAATTACCAACAACTCCAATCCAACCGAGAGTTGCAAACTATCAATCCTCTTTATCATCTGCATCCGATGAAGAAAATGCTAAAATTTTGGCTCAATATGAAAAAGATAAAGCACAAGCAGATGCTGACTACGATAGAGAAATGGCTGAATATCCCGTTAAAGTAAAAGCTGCTGATGAAAAATACGAAAAAGCGATGGCTGAATATAACGACAAATCATTAGCTAAAAAAATCCTTGAAAAACAATTATTAAACGAAAACACGAAGCCTGTAAAGGATTATGTTCCTCAACCTTATAAAAGAAATGTGTCGAAACCAGATATTAAAACGGTGTACGATTATCCTTCATTGGCTTCTACTTATTTGAAGCTAGATGGTTTTTCAAAAGGAACTGATAATGCATTATCATACCATGTAAATATGCAAGGATTTGAGCATTCTCAACCGGCAGTAAAAACTGAAATTAAAAAGGAAGCTAAAGTTGTTAATGGCACTTCTACCACAGCTGATGTAACTTACTACTGGGTTGAATTTACTTACAGAAATCAAATGAGTGTTCGTGTGGCAAATGCTGCTAATCAAGACATTTATTTTGTTGCACCAACAGAATTAGCAGAATTCAAAACATACAAAACTACTTCGAGTAAAACAGCGCCATCAAGCGATTATGCAGCTCTTTTCAGAACGGTTGAAGAAAAAGTATTGAAAGATAATCTTACATTTATAAATCACTTGGTTAATGATCGAATTGGATACGAAATCACTGAGCGTGAAACGTCTCTAGACTATGTGAAATCTAAAAAAGATGAATACCAGGACGTGACTGATGCATATAACGATCAGTTATTAGGATTAAAATCTTTGATAACAAATGAAACTGTTGCTAAGGAGAAGCTAAATAAAGCAGCTGCTCAATGGTTGACAATTCTTAAAGAATCAGATGTAGCTAACAAGAAAGCTCGTATCGACAAAGATGTTACTATTTCAATTTATTTCAATTTATTGGAATGTTATTTCCCTTTGAGAAATAATGCTGATGCCGAAATGATTTTATCCACCTTGGAAAGAATGGATATTTCAAATCGTGAGAGAAAATTAAAAGAAAAATATGCTGCACTTTTCTTAGATCTAAGCGGTCGTAAAGTTGCAAATGGTTTGTAATAAAACAAAATAGTTTTGAAAACACTGCCCTCAAGCAGTGTTTTTTTTTGCTCAGAATTTTGATCCTATTGTAGAATATGTTTATCGGGTTTTGATTTTTTCCGTTCCATCTATTAGAATCAAATCTTTTTTGAGTTTAAAATAACCAAATAGATTTTTATTCAATCACTTGTTATATTTCTATCTCTTCCCGTATCGATTGGCATTTTTAAAACTCATGGTATCATTGAAGCGTATTCCTTCTTGTTTGAATACTTCATGCGCTTTTTTCACACTCATTTGCCGTAAATAAAAAGGCTCATTCACAACAAAATGATGAATGGAATGTGTTGAACCAAAATTAAAGCAAAACAACTGAAAAGGCCATGTCCACCAACTATTCAACACTTGGGTTTGTTGTAAAATATTTCCTTCTTCAATGTCTCCATAATAATGCATATTCGAAGTGATAAAATGCAAACAAAATTGACGAAGTAAGTTGGGCAAGACAAAGATGTATATAATCACATTAGCGATTTCCATAAATTCATTTGTCCAATAATTGGTTGAAACCAAATTTAAGTACAGCAAAGATTTAAGCAAAATCCAACAATAAAAAAGGATATGCAAAGGAATTCCAAAAGGAAGCAATCCAAATAAAACCGTGTTTTTCAACATTTTAGAATCTTTATCTGAAAAATTTCCATTTATTTTCTCCTGTTTAATTTCCCGTTTTAATCTTCTCACTCGAAATACAAAGCCAAGGACCAAATCTGCTGTTATTAAAAGTCTCATAAAACCCCATCTCTCTCCATTCGTAACTCCTCTTTCCTCAATATCAATGGGTTGACCAGAATGTTGATGATGGTTATAATGCCAGTATTTTCTAATCCACGGATTCAAAGTTAAGGGTCTAAAAAACCAAACGGTAAAAAGCATGATGTTATGTAGGAATTTAACTTTTTTGAAATACAATCCGTGGATTAAATCATGTTCAAGCTCGTGTAAAATAGAGTTCCAAAAGGCAATTGTCAAAACAAGAACTATGGTACTCATTACACCAACAAACCATAGATAAGAAGAAACGAGTATACCAAAAACGCTTATAATCAATAAGCCCAAACCAATAAAATCTTGAAATTTTAGGAATTTGAATTTTGCTCTTAGCCGATCGTGTTCTTTTTGTAATTGAGCAGTTATACGGCGTATTTTGATTGTATCTGTAGTGGAAATATTCATTTCAACAAAATTCAGCATTTATTTTCAAATCATTCCTATACTTTCACCCAACTTTTGCGCTTGATCCGAAAGATGTCATGATCCCTATTTTTTGATTCCTTTTGGAATGCTAAAAAACAAAAAACCTCGTAAAACAAAACGTTTTACGAGGTTTTGGTACCTTTTGAAATCTTTCAGCGGAGAATGTAGGATTCGAACCTACGGTACCTTGCGGTACAACAGTTTTCAAGACTGCCGCAATCGACCACTCTGCCAATTCTCCGAGCCAAAAGTACTAATATTTTGAAAACTGACAAGACTTTTTTTTGAAAAACTGAATAAAAAAGTAAATCAATTGTTATTTTGAACACTCTTTCAATAAATTTGTTCCTTTTATAAGATCAAAAATAAAACATGAACAACACGGCATTAATCACAGGCGCATCCAGCGGAATAGGAAAGGAACTTGCGAAAATTCACGCAAAAAACCAGGGAGATTTAATTTTAGTTGCTCGAAGAATGAATCTATTAGAGTCGCTGAAACAAGAATTAGAAAGTACCTATTCCATTACAGTAATCATTTATGAAATGGATTTAGCACAACATGGAGCTGGAACTAGATTAGTTGAAATGATAAAACAGCAAAATATTAAGATAAAATACCTTTTTAACAATGCTGGTTTTGGTGGTTATGGTGATTTTGTTGATCGTGATCTGCTAATTGATACCGAAATGATTCAATTAAATGTTACCGCATTAGTTGAGTTATCTCATGGAATTGCTAATGAGATGATAATCCATGGTGGTGGAAAAATACTTAATACAGCAAGTACAGCAGGATTCTTACCAGGACCACTACAAGCTACCTACTTTGCAACCAAAGCATTTGTTGTTTCGTTCTCTCAGGCTTTAAACCAAGAACTTCGAAATAAAAAAATAAGTGTAACAGCACTTTGTCCTGGCCCCGTGCAGACTGAATTTATAGCAGTTGCGGGAATGTCTAAAAGCAAGATGTTTCAAGGAGCCAAATCGGCCGAATACACAGCGAAAAAGGGTTATAATGCGATGATGAATGATAAACTCATTTGTATTTCAGAGCCATCTCTGAATTTCCTAATAAATTGTATGCTTTGGATGGTTCCACGCCGCATGGTATTGAAAATGATTGAACGAATGCAGCGAATACATTAGTTCTTCGTGTATTTTCTTGGATCAAATAAAGAAAACAAACCGCTGCAAACAAAAACACCGAGGATTCCAATCGAGAAAGCTACCCAATTTGGCAGTAATTGTAAGGAAAGTGCGACATATCCGATTAAGAAGATAATAAAACCGCAAACAATCCAAATACCATGATGAACGATTGGTATATTGTATAGTCGAGGCAAGTCACTGGATTGTGCTTCGGGACCTAAAAAAAGTAAAAGAATAGCTTTTTTAATCGGGAACTCTTTAAAATTTCGTACTAGTTTCAGCATAAACACGAGTTGAATATGAAAAGGGTCAGGTTGCTCAACTTGCTGAGTTAGACCATAAACAATTGGCTTATTATCATAATAATACGTGCCGAAAAAACGATCCCAGATGCTAAACATACCGCCATAATTTGTATCCAAATGTTCGTGTACAGAGGAATGATGTAATTGATGAAATCTAGGGGTAACTAACACTTTTTCCAATCCTTTAAATTCAGGCCAAAGTTCGCTATGTAAAATATATTGATAAAAGGCATTCAGTGCATTTGCCAGAATTATATCTTCAGGTGTTAACCCAAATAGAACCAAAGTGCTATAAACAAAAATCCTCACAAAAAAACCAAAGGGAGAAATCGCAAAATTTACAGAAAAATTGTATTCTGTACTTTGATGATGAATCAAATGAGCGGCCCAAACCAGTGAAACCCTATGCGAAATTCTATGATATACATACCACATTAAATCTACCGCAATGAATGTCACAAGGATAGCAAGCCACCGATTTTCAATTGGCTCAAATAAGCGCCAAGGCATTAAAGCCGTGAAAAAATAAATTCCGAAATTAATTGTAATAATACCAATTAACCTTTCTACCATCCCCAACCCTAAATTGAGAACTGTTTGATGCACAGAAACTGTGTTTTTCTTTTTCAATTTTAATATCAAAACCTCAACACCAAATAATGTCAAACCTAATATTAAAATAATTATATCTGAATAATGTAATCTCATCCCTTCATATTTATTACAAAATTAGCTGTTCGAATAATTCTACAAGTATTAATTTTTACAAGTAACTTTTATTCACTTGCGAATTTCGCAAACTTTTTTGAGCAATAAGATGAAAATGGTAAAACTATAAATCTTTACTATTTTTTTACAATTGTTTGATTTTAAATTCAGTCCTTCTGTTTTTTGCGCGATTGACCTCTGAGTCATTTTTGAATTTGGGTTTTGATTCTCCGAAACCCTTAACCGTTAATCGACTAATTTCAACACCTTTAGAAATCAAAAAAGTTTGAACAGATTTACACCGTGACTCAGATAATGAAAAATTAACTTTATCATCGCCCAAGTCATCTGTATGCCCTTGAATTTCAATTTGGATAGTTGAATTATTGATCAAATAACGAGAAAATCCTTCAAGTATAATTTGAGATTTTTTGGTCAATTCAAACGAATTAGGATCAAATAATAAATTCTCAATCTCGTAATTGCCCCCTTCTTTGAGTTTTTCAACTTTTAGTGCCTCGACCTTAACACTAACTTCATTAACATTTAACTTTTCCTTTTCGACAAGCTGAGAATCAAAGGAATGTCCTTCTTTTGAAACAGTAATCAAAACATCTTGTTTGCTCGATGCATCCACTTTAACCACCGCGGCATATTTTCCATCATTACCGTTTACTCGAATTTTCTCAACCTCCCCCGATTCGATGTAATTAATTTCTATTTCAGCATCCGTTATTGGCTTGCCATTTTCATCCTTTAATTCACCTTTAATTATTACAACCTCCTTTGGTCGAGCTTCTTCATATAATTCAAATGAAAAAATATTCCAGTCACTTTGATTTCTACCTGAATAAAATGCTTGTTTTCCATCTGTTGAAACAAAAAGACCAATCTCATCACCTTCTGTATTTATTGGAGACCCCATATTTTTAGGTTTCGTCCATTTACCATTTTCACGTCGCATGTAAAAAATATCCAACCCGCCAAACCCCTTCCTATCTTTACTGCATGAAGAAACAAAATAAAAGGTTTCTCCATCCTGATGAAAAAATGGACTTTTATCCTTTCCCGGCGAATTTGCTTCCTTGAAAGGAACTGCTGGTTTCCAATTATCATTTTCATCACGCTCAGACATATAAATATCATTATCCTGAGATTCGGCACGCGTGGTTGCAAAAAACAGCATTTTACCATCCGATGATAGACAAGGTTGTCCTTCCCAACCATCAGTCGTGTTAATGGATGAACCTAAATTCTTTAGCGGTGACCAAGAAAAATCATTACCGCCTTGACCAGACCTACTGTATACTGTACTATATAAATCGCAATTGAGATAGCTTTTCCCTTCTAACTGTTCTTGTTTACAAGCGCAAATAATCATCTCTTTGTTATCTACAGAAAGTGTTGCTGCGCCATAATTTGTAAAACTACCATCATTAAAAGGGGAATTCAACGCTTCTCCAGATGAGAAATCTAAGCTAATCGTTTTTCGAGATGAAAAAGTGAATTCTTCAACAATACTTCCCTTTATATCGCCCAGTTTTCGTTTATCGAGCTTCCGAGTATAGAACATTAATTCATTATCGGGTGAAATCATAGGGAAGTATTCATCATTTCCAGAGCTTACATTTTGAACAATTTTAGATTCGAATGGAACTTTATTGGAATAAAATGCCTTTTCCTCCTCAATTTGTTGCA
>CAIUSK010000510.1 GCA_903901805.1 uncultured Flavobacteriales bacterium | reverse complement strand
CTAACAGATTTCATAGGATTACCCTTTAAAAAAGCGAATTTTTTCAAGCAAATAGAATTTAAAAAATCACAATTTTCATTTGCGGATAGGAAGCGAATTTGTAATGCTTTTACTGAACAATATAATGGTACTCCTACTACTGAAAAAGTAATAAAGAATATTGAATCATTAGAATTCGAGAATACTTTCACGATTACAACAGGTCATCAATTAACGCTATTTGGTGGTCCTGCCTATTTCTTTTATAAAATAATCCATGTACTTTCTTTATGCAATAAACTAAATGAGAGTAATCCCGAGTTCAACTTTGTACCCGTTTTTTGGATGGCTTCAGAAGATCACGATAAAAAAGAAGTAGCAGAAACAACCATTTTTGGCAAGAAATTCCGATGGGAAACAAATTCCACAGGCGCAACGGGTCAATTTCCATTGAATGCTGAATTTGATAATTGCAAAGCAGAGTTCATTCGTTTATTTTCAGCTGCAGAATTTAGTGATATCGAACAAAAATTATCGAATTTCACAGGAGCAACTCTTGGAGATGGAATGTTTCAGTATTTAAATTCCATTTTTCAAGATTATGGATTACTTATTCTAGACCCCAATAAAAGGAGCTTAAAAAAGGTATTGATTCCAGTATTTGAAAGAGAAATTAATGAATCAGTTACTTATAATGCCGTTACAGAAACTAATGAAGCACTTCAAGCTCATGGTATCAAACCGCAAGCTCAAATTCAACCTATCAATTTATTTTTTTTACAAGCAGAAAAAAGATCCAAAATACTTAAAACTGAAACTGGATTTTCCATTAATGACCTATCTTTTACGCGAGAAGAATTAATCAAAGAAATCAATCAGAATCCTGAATATCTTTCCCCAAATGTTTTTCTAAGGCCATTGTATCAAGAACTTATACTGCCCAATTTAGCTTATGTAGGTGGTCCAGGCGAATTAAGCTACTGGTTGCAACTCAAAGGAATATTTACTGCTTTTTCAGTTCCTTATCCTGTACTGGTTAATCGTGTTTCAATATTTCAAATTGATAAACAATTGCAAGAGAAAATAAACAAATTCAATTTTTCATTTTCAGACTTTGCGAACTATACAAAGGAAGAACTTAGAAAGTTATTTTTAGCAGAAAATAAAGAAACAATTGATTGGTCAAAAACGGAGAAATCAATAGCTGAAGCTTACAGCGCTGCAAACTCAGTTTTTGAAACTTACGCACCAACAAACCTTAAAATACTCGCGTCAGAATGGACAAACGTGCAAAAATCATTGGATCAGCTAAAACAAAAACTGGATAAGCAATTAAATATCAAACATACTATATCAATCAATCAACTTGAACAAATAAAAGAGAAGTTATTCCCAAATGGCACACCACAGGAAAGGGTCTTTCACTTTTTTCATTTCTGTTCAAATGGCAGCTTAAAAAAAATTGAATTGTTAGTAAACGACATTAATCCTTTTGAATCGAGTATATTACTCATTCAGGAATAACAAAAAAATTGTAATTTTACAAACAAAGAATTTCCACATGAATCAATTTTTTATTTTTCTTCTTGGACTTCTGTTTATGCCATTTATGGGGTTTTCTCAAAAAACGGATAATAGTTGGTCAATTGACGCTTGTTTTGGTGGAACGAATCCAGTAAAACCTTATTCACCTGGTTATTGGTCAAATACCGTTTCGTTTTTTCATACATCCGTAGGAGGACGATATATGTTTAACAATAAATTTGGGTTAAAACTTGATGCGGGATATGATCGTGTAACGAATGATATCGTTGGACAAAATGGTAATAGTTTACCTTTCAAATCGAACTACTACCGAACCTCTATTCAAGGTGTTTTTGATTTGGGTCGTATTTTTACATTCGAGAATTTTTCAGAAAGAGTGAGTTTGTTATTTCATGTGGGAGGAGGATTGTCTGTTTTAACAAATAAACAACAGAATTTATCAGATCGAATGGTGAATTTTCTTTTTGGGTTTACCCCCCAATACAAAATCAATGAACGCATTGCAATTAATATTGACGCATCATTTATCTGGCATATCTATCAACAATATACTTTTGATATGACAAGTAATGTTTACAAAAGAGGATTTGATGGTTTTATTGCAAATGCAACTGTTGGTGTTAATTATTATCTGGGGAAAAATAAAAAACATTATGACTGGGCTTTTTCTCCTTGTTATCCGGATATGCGCTATTTGGAAGATGAAAATTCTAAATTAAAAATACAAAATGAGGAATTAGCAAAAAAATTAGGCGATGATGACAATGATGGAGTAATAAATTATTTAGATTTTGAGTTAGATACAAAACCAGGAGAATTGGTAGATTTAAAAGGAAGAAGCCTGAAAAATATTGATACCGATGGGGATGGAATAAATAATTTTTACGACGAATGTCCAAATGAACCTGGTACCATAAAATTGAATGGTTGCCCTGAAAAATCTAAAGGAAATGACAATATAGCTGACAATACTCCAAAAGATGGTGGTAAAAAGGATTCAATTGCAGATAATCTAATAAATGATTCCATTAAACCATACATTAATAAAGATTACAATTTTGAAGCTCCAGAAGGTTATTCAAGTTTAACAGATATTCATTTTGGAAAATGGCAAAGTGAAATTCTTTCACAAGAAGAATCAGTTATAAATGAAATTAGTTCATTACTAAAAGCAAATCCGGATGCCAAAATCATAATTGCTGGACATTCTGATAATGTTGGAGACATTAATAGAAACATCGAAATATCGAAAAAAAGAGCAAACGTGGTTAGAAACTACTTGATATCCAAAGGAGTAAAACCAGAGAAAATTGAAATTAACTTTTATGGTGCTGGAGTTCCTAAATTCCTGAATTCAACGGAAACAGGTAAATACTTGAATAGACGTGCTGAAATATTAATCGATTACGGTAAAGAATAATATGGTTGATTTTGATCCAAATGGTGTTGGTATTTCAAATGGGAATATATTTGGATTCCCAATAACCGAAAAAGAGGCTGATATTATTATTATCCCGGTTCCTTGGGATGCAACGGCTTCATATGGAAAAGGAACGAGTAAAGGTCCTCAAGCCATTTTAGAAGCTTCTACTCAATTAGATTTTTATCATCCCAAATTGGATGAGGCCTTTCGGACACGGGTATTTTTAACCCCTATTTCTAAAGAATGGGAAACAATAAATGAAGAATTCTGTTTGCAATCGATTGATTATATTCAACATCTGGAATCTGGAGCTTCTCATATCGAAGGTTTTGAATTGTTCTTGCAACAGATCAATAGCGCGCAACAAGCATTGAGATCTAATCTCAAAGAAAGAGCTCTAGAATTAATAAAACAAAATAAAATTGTTGCCATATTGGGAGGAGAACACTCAACTCCTTTTGGACTAATTGAAGCAATCAATGAAAGTTATAGTGATTTTGGAATTCTTCAAATTGATGCTCATGCCGATTTACGAGATGCTTATGAAAATTTTGAGCAATCTCATGCTAGTATAATGTTTAATGTTTTAAAACATTGCAGCAATCTATCTAAATTAGTTCAAGTTGGTATTCGTGATATATCACAATCAGAAATTGACCTTATTGAGTTAAGTAATCACAGAATCAGAACTTTTTTTGATTGGGATTTAAAGGAAAATAGTTTTAACGGAATTAGCTGGTCTAATCAGGTTGATGAAATCATTTCAGAATTACCTCAAAATGTATATGTTAGCTTCGATATAGATGGTTTAATTCCATCGTTGTGTCCAAATACTGGTACACCAGTTGCGGGTGGATTTCAATTAGAAGAAATCACATTTTTACTTTTTAAACTTGTGGAATCTGGAAAAAGAATCATTGGATTTGATCTTAATGAAGTTTCTCCTGGGGAATCGGGTGATTGGGATGCAAACGTCGGAGCCCGCGCATTGTGGAATCTCGTTTGTGCAACCGAAAAATCAAGAAGAGAAAATGCGTAATTTCTTTTCAAAACATACCCTGATACTTTTACTTTTTTCTTTTGGATTTGCACTTATTTGTAGTTATTTATTACTTGAGGAATTTACAACTTACACTTTAACGGCAACAACTTTTTCTTACGCATGGTTACTTCAAATGATCTTAATTCAACTATTAGGGTTTACTGAAAAAACAAAGAAAAAACTTTCAATAGCATCCTTTTTCATCAGTTTATTTACGCTAGTAAATTTGAGTGTTGATATATTTTTAAGTTTTTGGAAATATGAATTAATACTCTTTATCGGACTTTTATTTTCTTATTGGCTAATT
>CAIUSK010000509.1 GCA_903901805.1 uncultured Flavobacteriales bacterium | reverse complement strand
TTTCATCTACGGCAACAGAAGATTCCACCTTTCCTTTTTTACTTTCAACTTTTTCTTCCGCACCACATGACAACAGAAATAAAAACAGGGAGAAATATATTTGTTTTTTCATGGTTTTTCCGATTTAGATTTCAAAAATAAACAAGTAAAGAGAATATTAATACTGTTAATCAATTTATTCAACTCATTTTATGTAAATTTATAGAATTGCAAGCTAAAACGTTACTTTTTTTAAAAATTTGCGTATCCTATATTCTATAAATAAGAAGCTTATGAAAAACACCACTACTCAAGTCCTCTTTATCGGCAATCATTCCACTAAAACAATTCAAGATATTCCACTAGAAACACTTGAATTATATACAACAAATCGATTAGTTTACAACCGAGGTGAAGTAATCAAAAACATACCAGCAACAATTCAATTAAACGATACGCAGTGTGATTTTAACGGGAATTACGAAATAGATAATCTTACTATTGCTCTTGACTTTTTCTTTCAGCAAACGCTACAGTCCAATCAAGAAATACTTCTCGTAGGTGACCCATTTGAATTGATTTTTCAAGCCTCGATTTATGCCTTATTGAAAGAAAATCCAAACCAAATAAAAGAATCCGTTGCCATTCCAAATTCGAACCAACAATTAACCGTTGTGTTATTGTATCCTGCCACCATTGAATTTGAAAATTTAAGAAAAGAAATATCTCAACTTATTTATACCTTGAAGAAGCACAAGATAAACACCTTACTGATTGAAAATCACATCAATCAGGCCAGTGCTCTGGATAATATCTTGTATTACTTAAATGAGGATGGCATTAAGCATCTTGAACATAAAATCAAAGGGGTGAAACAAATTCTGGGTCATACGGCTTTAGCATAAAATGGATAGACACACTCAGCATACAATCTATGAAGAATTTTTAAATCGTTATGAGCGACTTATTATAAGCAGGATTTATAAGTTCAAAACAGGAGATGATGTTGCTGATTTATTTCAGGATGTAACCATTCATATTTATCAAAAAATACCCGTTGAATTCCACAAGAATCCAGATGCATTTTCTTCCAGTGCTTGGGTGGTACAAGTGGTCGATCGTTTTCTGATTTCCATGTATCGCAAGGAAAAAGCAAAGAAAAACATTCATAGCAAAACCATTTCTCAACTTTCCGATTTTCAATGGAATACGATTGCTAATCAACAAATTACAGAAGATAGTGATCTACATTTCACGGAAACGGAATTTGATGCTATTTTAAAAGTGATTTTTGAACACATCAGCCGAAAAGATGCCTTAATGCTGAAAATGAAATATTACTATAACAAGAATAGCGATTTTATTACTGAAAAATTGAATGTTTCGCATGTAAATATGCGCTTGAAACGACTTAAAGAACAGCTTCAAAATCGCGTTCCCCAAGCGGTTTATTCAGAAATTAAGGAACGCTTTTTCAAAGAAGATTGATTTACCTCACCAAATTCACATGTCCAACTAGATTTTCCATTTCCTTATTGATTGTATTGTAGAATGAAATTTTCCATGTGTATGTTCCAATTTGACAACTCTCACCATTCAAGGTTCCATCCCACGCTCCTGAAGGATCTCTACTTTCCCATATTTGATCACCCCATCGATTGAAAATTGAAATTATAAGCGTTTCATAATTAATACCTTCTCCTGAAATTACTGGATGAAAAAACGGATTAAATTCATCTGTGTTAGGCGTAAATGTATTTGGGACATAAATGAAATTTGACGGTTGCAAGCTAATTACTTGATCGACTGTATCAATGCAACCATTTATATTCATTACGATCATACTAACAGTATAATCCGCAACCTGATTATAGGTGTGACTAAATTGATTCGTATTAGCCGTTGTATTATCGCCAAGATTCCAGTTCCAATTAATAATTTCATCCTCTGTTACATCAATAAAATCGACAGTTGAATCAAATTCATTCAAGATTGTTTTACTCATTTTAAACATTGCCAATGGTAAAGAAAAAGGAGACGCTATAAGTTTTAAAGTATCAGAGCACAAATCTTCTGACATCACAACCAAAGAAACCTCATAATCTCCTAAAGATTGATAGAAATGGGTGGGATTAT
>CAIUSK010000508.1 GCA_903901805.1 uncultured Flavobacteriales bacterium | reverse complement strand
GATTGGAAAGGACGAAGTGCCGAAGAGGTAGAACGCTTTGTTTCCATTCCGATTGAGGTAGCCATGAACTCTGTTCAGAAAAAAACCAATGTTCGATCAATCACTATGTTTGGTTTATCGATCATTAAAATCATTTTTGAAGATGACGTGGAGGACTTTTTTGCCCGACAGCAAGTCAACAACTTGCTACGAAATGTCAAGTTACCCGATGGTGTTGAGCCTAACGTGCAGCCGCCTTACGGACCTACGGGTGAGATATTCAGGTATGTGCTCAAAGGAAAAAACAGAACCTCAATCGATTTATTAACCATTCAAAACTGGACCATTGACAAACAACTCAGATCCGTTCCGGGGGTTGCTGATATTGTTGCATTTGGTGGCCAAGAAAAAATTTATGAAATACAGCCCGACCCATCACAATTGGCTAAATACGATATTAATGTCTTCGACCTTCAAGAAGCCGTATCAAAAAGTAATTTAAATGTGGGAGGAGATGTAGTAGTTGAAAACAATCAAGCCTTTGTTGTTCGAGGTTTGGGATTGATAAATCAAGTTACTGATATTGAAAACACAATAGTGAAGAATGTTGATGGTACACCTCTATTAATTAAGCATCTTGCTGATGTAAAAATCACGGGGTCACAACGCGTAGGACAAGTTGGAAAAGACAAGGAGGACGATGTGGTGGAAGGAATTATTGTCATGAGAAAAGGAGAAAATCCAAGTCAAGTATTAGCTCGTGTCAAGGAGAAAATTGAGGAGTTGAATGATGATGTTTTACCCTCTGATGTAAAAATGGTAACCTTTTACGATAGGGATAATTTAATGGCATATTGTACCAAAACAGTTTCAAAGAATTTGATTGAAGGAATTGTATTTGTTACGGTTATCGTTTTCCTTTTTATGGCAGACTGGCGAACAACTATTATCGTTTCGATAGTAATTCCTTTATCGCTTTTATTCGCTTTTTTACTGCTTTACTTTAAAGGGATGAGTGCCAATCTCCTGTCATTAGGTGCTGTCGATTTTGGTATTATCATCGATGGAGCCGTCGTCATGGTAGAAGGGATTTTTGTGGTTTTAGATGCACATGCCAAAAAACTCGGTATGGCACGTTTCAACAAGGTTTCAAAGCTTGGATTAATAAGAAAAACTGGGATTGAAATGGGGAAAGCAGTGTTTTTCTCTAAACTTATCATTATTACTGCTCTTTTACCCATTTTCGCATTTCAAAAAGTGGAAGGTAAAATGTTCTCACCACTTGCCTATACCCTAGGATTTGCTCTATTAGGAGCATTACTATTTACCTTGACTTTAGTGCCTGTGCTTTCATCGATATTACTGAAAAAAAATGTGAAGGAAAAACACAGTTTCATTGTTCGATTTTTCGATTCAATTTTTTCAAAAGGCATTGAATGGTCATTTTCCAATCAGTTGAAAATATCACTAATTTCATTATCCATCCTACTACTCAGTTTATTTTCTACGAAATGGTTGGGTACCGAATTTCTACCTACTCTGAATGAAGGTGCACTCTGGGTGGAAGCAAAATTACCTATGAGTACCTCCTTGGAGGAAACAACGCGCCAGGTTAATAAATTAAGATCAGAACTAAATACTTTTCCAGAAGTTAATGGTGTACTGTCCCAAACGGGTCGATCAAACGATGGTACAGACCCAAGTGGCTTTTTTTATGTTCAAATGCAGGTAAACTTAAAGCCAAAAGATGAATGGAGGAGCGGACTTAGTATCGATGACTTGATTGCTGAAATGGATGTTAAAATGAAAAAATTCCCGGGAATTAATTTTAACTATTCACAACCAATCATTGATAACGTAGCAGAAGCAGTAGCAGGTATGAATGCCAACAATGCTGTTAAAATTTTCGGACCTGATTTAAAAGTACTTGATAGTTTATCTAATCTAATCCTTTCGAATATAAAAAATGTTGATGGTGTTAAGGATGCAGGTATATTGAGAAATATTGGTCAACCAGAGATGCAAGTACACTATGATAAACAAAAAATGGCAGTCTATGGCGTTACAATTAAAAATGCTCAAGATGTTATTGAAATGGCAATAGGTGGAAAAAACATCACTGAAAAATATGAGGGAGAATCTCGTTTCAACGTGCGAATCAGGTATCCAATTGAGTTTAGAGACAGTAGAGCAAAGATGATGAAACTCATGATTCCAACAGAAAGTGGTAATGTAATTCCTTTAAGTGAAATTGCTGAAATCAAGCAAGTAACGGGACCTGCCTTTGTTTATCGCGATAATAACAAACGCTTTATCGGTGTTAAATTTTCTGTTCGCGAACGGGATTTGGGAAGTACCATCAATGAAGCGCAAACTAATGTTAGTAAAAACATAAAATTACCAAAAGGATATTCCATTGTTTGGACAGGTGAATTTGAAAATCAAGTAAGAGCAAGTAGCACGTTAGCAAACGTAGTACCTCTTTCTTTGATTGGTATTTTTATTCTACTCTTTATCCTATTTGGAAACATGAAAGATGCTGGATTGGTTCTATTAAACGTACCATTTGCAATAATTGGAGGGATCTTCGCTCTCCATGTTACAGGAATTAATTTTGGGATTTCAGCGGGTGTTGGATTTATCGCATTATTTGGGATTTGTGTTCAGAATGGTGTTATACTAATCTCTGTTTTCAACAAAAATCTCAAAAATAAAATCGATTTAACTACTGCAATAAAAGAAGGTGTTAAAAGTAGAATTCGACCCGTTGTTATGACTGCTTTGATGGCAGCGATTGGGTTATTGCCTGCCGCGCTTTCTACTGGAATTGG
>CAIUSK010000507.1 GCA_903901805.1 uncultured Flavobacteriales bacterium | reverse complement strand
GCAAATACATGGGTTTAGAACAATGTTCTGTTGCAACCGATGTAAAAAAAGGATCCTTTGAATAATCAAATTTTCCCAGCAAATGATTGATTAATAATGAATCATTCGGGAAGTTTGGCGTTGGAAATGATTGTGCAATCGAATCAGAAACAGTTTCTTTATTTGCGGGAGCTTCCACCATTTTTTTGGGAGATGAAAGTAGCGTGTTTGGATCAATTTTCTCGGTATTAGTAGTTAGGGCAAAATAGCCCACCAAGAAAATACTAGATAACACAAATAAGAAAACAGTAATTTTTTTCATTATAATTTCTGAATAAATTTACCAAACACCCATCCGTCTACACCTGATGAGGTTGTAATATGATACCAAACATCTCCTGATATAAACTCCAATTGTGAGGATGAGATTTTGGCATAACCTGTTTTTCCTGTTTTGTCGTCTTCATAAGAAATTTTATATTGATTTCCTTCGTAGCTTTCGATCATAACTGCTTTACCTTTATTTAAAGTAAATACCAAATTACCCGAATAATCATTGTAAAACGGAGTGGATGAGCGCAAAATAGCTTCATTTTCATTGCCTTCCGGGCGATATTCGTCTACAATTTTTACCAGCTGACCGTTTGTTAAAACTGCTTTTCTATTTCCTTGAATGGAATGATCGCTTCTAACCAAAACATTATTTCCATTTATTTTGCCGTTGTTACCACTTGAAGCTTGTTGGTCATTTTGAGGCGCCTTATCCTCTCCTTTCGTGGCTTCAGAGCCTTTGTTTTTCTCTATGTTTAGTTTTTCTTGTTCAAGTTTTAATTTTTCTTGTTCCAACTTGAGTTTTTCTGCTTCTAAATTCCCGTCCGAACAACTTGTGACAAGTAGAATTACAGCCAAAAATAAATTTATTTTATACATTTTTAAAGATTTTAGTGACTTTCAAAAGTAATAAATTGATTTGATATACAGTCAACTAAGGGTAGGATTAAAAACAGTATTTATTTTCTTGAATGAGTTGTTGAGCTATTAATTGTCGTGCTTGCTTTGGATTGAAAGGGCCAACTTTGGTAAAGCGTTTTACACCCATTAACATCATTCTACATTCGTCGCCTTCAGCAAATGAATTGATGGCGTCTTTTGCCTGTTTTTCTAAGCGTGATGCTGCATCGTAAAAATGGGTTTTCACAATTGCAATGTCCAATTCGCATGCTTTTTCACCCTGTATTTCTATCTTTTTTTCTACGCGAAGCAACGTGGATTCAGCCAAATAGGTTTCAATTGCAATATCAGCAATATTCATCAACACTTCCTGTTCTTTCGCCAAGGATTGCATCAATTTTTGAACTGCCGATCCAGCAACGAGTAATAAGGTTTTTTTAAATCCTTTGAGGTACAATCTTTCTTCCGCTAGCGGTGTTTCGGGTAAATCTTCCATGTCTGGGATGCTCATTAACTCATTTGCTACTTGCATAGCCGGACCCATCAAATCTAATTCGCCTTTGAGGGCTTTTCTGAGTACCATATCAACGGCAAGCATCCGATTGATTTCATTGGTTCCTTCAAAAATCCGATTGATTCGGGCGTCTCTATATGCGCGTTCCACCATAGATTCGGCAGAATATCCCATGCCACCATGTATTTGAACTGCTTCATCTACGACATAATCTAAACACTCTGAGCCAGCCACTTTCAGTACCGCACATTCGGCAGCAAATTGTTCAATTCCTTTTAATGTGGCTTCACCTTTAGACATTCCGGATTGTATAAGTGCTTCAATGGCATCATCAATATTTTGTCCGGCACGATAGGTGGCTGATTCCAAAACATACGTTCGAATTACTTGTTCGGCTAATTTGTAGCGAATGGCCCCATATTTTGAAATAGCACGACCAAATTGTTCCCGTTCATTAGCATATTTCACAGCCAAATTAATCGCTCCTTTGGCTCCGCCTAATACTCCAGCTGCGAGTTTAATTCTACCAATATTTAAAATGTTTAACGCAATTTTAAAGCCGTTTTCTCGAGTTGATAGCATATTTTCAATGGGCACATGAACGTTGTTAAAAAACACTTGTCTTGTCGATGAGCCCTTGATTCCCATTTTTTTCTCTTCGGGAGTTAACGTTATTCCAGGAGTGTTAGCCTCAACAATAAATGCAGTTAGGTTTTTATCATCATCAATTTTGGCAAAAACAGTAAATAAATTAGCGAAACCTGCATTGGTTATCCACATTTTTTGACCGTTTAAAACATAGCTTTTACCATCTTCCGATAACTGAGCTTTGGTTTTTCCGGCATTTGCATCAGATCCCGCTCCGGGTTCAGTCAAACAATAAGCTGCTTTCCATTCTCCACGAGCCAATTTGGCAATGTATTTGGATTTTTGCTCCTCGTTTCCATAATAAAGTAGGGGTAAGGTTCCAATGCCGGTATGTGCACCGAAAGAAACAGAGAAAGAATACCCTGCCCCCAAGTGTTCGGTTGCCAATAAAGACGTTTTAAAATCAACCCCCATTCCTCCCAAGTATTCCGGAACAGATAGTCCCAGTAAACCAAGTTCGCCTGCTTTTAACATAATGGACTCCATTAATCCATCTTCCATTGTATCCGTTCTATCAACATAAGGCAGCACTTCTTGTTGAATGAAATCATCACACATGTCAGCAATCATTTTTTGCTCTTCATTCCATTCTTCAGGAATAAAAACGTCAGAAAAATGAACATCTCTAATAATGTATTCACCACCTTTTAATGCTTGATTTTCCATGGATTATTTTTTAATTAGGACTAAGTTAACGAAAATAATATTATGCATGCATAAAATAATTTATGCATTTTAGGATTTTTTATATTTTCCGCAAGGAAGAAGGGTCTACTTTTGCTGGGATGAAAAAAATGAACATATTCGTATCAATTATTGCTTTTGTTTTCACTTTTCAGGTGTTTGCTCAATCAACGGATTCTAAAACAGGAACTCTTCCAAATTCTAATGCGGATGAAATAATCAATTTTGCGAAGACTTTTTTGGGTGTGCCCTATGTATATGGTGGCGGATCTCCTGCGGGATTTGATTGTTCTGGTTTTATTCAATACGTTTTTAAAGAATTTGGATTTTCATTGGCTCGCACAGCAGGTGCTCAGGCTTTATTTGGAATGGATGTAACTTTGGATGAATTACAACCTGGCGATTTATTATATTTCAAAGGAAGAAATATCAATAGTACCTCAATTGGTCACGTTGGAATGGTTACAGCAGTAGCGAATGGAAAAGTAGAATTTATTCATGCCGCCGGAAAAAGTGTTAAAATGGAGGTGTTGAATAAAAACAGTTATTACGTTCCTCGTTTTATCAAAGCACGCCGAAATTTGTAATTTAAATTTTTCCTTGTTATAAAGGAATTTCGGCTTGAATTCGATGGATTATTTCCTCAGGTGATAAAGCAGTTTCAATGGAGAAATCACCGGATTTAACTCTTCTTAATGCAATTAAGGTTCCTCCTGAATGTAACAGTTTCCCAAAATCATAGGCAATACTTCGAATGTATGTTCCCTTGGAGCAAGTAATTTCGAAATCTATTTCAGGAAAACGGCTATCATCTATATTAAATTGATGAATTTCAACTTCCACCGTTTTCATTTCAATTTCTTTCCCTGCGCGAGCAAACTCATAGGCTCTTTTTCCGTCAATTTGTTTGGCTGAAAACACGGGTGGTTTTTGGTGTATGACACCAGTTAAAGCTAATTTAGTCTTAGTCAATAAATCTGAATCAATATGGTTAGTTTCAAACACTTCATTGAATTCTGTTTCGAGATCATAAGAAGGTGTTGTTTTGCCCAATAGAATTGTTCCAGTATATGTTTTTAAACCGGGCATGTATTGGTCAATTTTTTTGGTGTCCTTACCAATACAAAGAATTAAAAGGCCGGTAGCTAATGGATCAAGCGTGCCAGCATGACCAACTTTTATATTCTTAACGCCTAATTTTTGTTTGAGATTCCACCTAATTTTATTCACCACATCGAAAGAAGTCCAACCGAATGGTTTATCTACCAACACTGTTTTTCCGGATTGATAATCTGTCATGTTAGTTAACAGCTGTAAAATAGATAAGAAATACGATTCCTAAAACAATTCGATACCACCCCCACATGCGGAAGCCATATTTTTTCAGTATTTCAATAAAGAACTTAATAGCAATTACAGCCACAATAAATGCAATGATATTACCCAAAACAAATAAAAGAAGATTATCTCCCTTCAAAATCATTTCAAACCCTTTTTGTTCTATTCCTTGATAATTCCAGTCTTTTAAAAATACGGAATAAAGGGTTACTGCCAACATGGTTGGTACCGCCAAGAAAAAACTAAATTCAGCGGCCATTCTCATGGATAATCGTTGTTGCATTCCACCGATGATTGATGCTGCAGCTCTGCTTGTTCCTGGCATCATTGCTAAGCATTGCCAAAATCCAATAATTAATCCGGTTTTAATAGTGATTTGTTTTTCATCCTTAATCGATTGATTCGTGAATAAACGATCAATAAATAATAAAATCACGCCTCCAACAATTAATGCAATGGCAATGGGAATGGGCTTTTCTAAAACTGCTTCAATTTTATCATCAAACAATTTTCCCAATACCAAGGCGGGAATTACGGCAATACCCAATTTGACATAAAAATTAAATGAAGTTAATTGAAAGAATTTTTTCCAGTATAAAACTACAACGGCCAAAATAGCGCCAAATTGAATGGATACCTGAAACATCTTAACAAATTCATCTTCTTGAATTCCGAAATAGGAACTCATAAAAATCATGTGCGCAGTGGAAGAAACAGGAAGAAATTCGGTCAATCCCTCAACGATGGCTAGAAAAATAGCCTGTAAAAAATCCATTGTTATTTTTTGGTTTCAGTAATAGATTCATCGTCTGATTTGGTCGGCTTTTTCATAATGGCATACAATATAACGATGTATCCTGCAATGATAAGCATGGGAGACACGGTGATCCGAATGGGGCTAAAAAGCTCGTCAGCATTAAAATTATTTGGGTTATCTGTTCCGCCACCAATCATTAAAATGAATCCAACAACATTGATAACGATACCAATTAGTAACAACCGATAATTTTCTTTTTGAAAACCGAAATGATTAAATTTCATAAATATATGTTTAGTATAAATCGTCTATTTTCATTTTTAGGTATTTGTTTAATGCTAACCAGGTAGAAATAAAGGTTATAAAAACACCTAAAAAAATTAAACTTGCTCCCAAAATTACAAATAATGTTGCAGAATAAGTGATTGCCAATTCATCAAAATAATTTTGGATGGCATAAAATAGTGTTACTAAGAGCGCTATGCCAAGAATAGCTGATACGAGACCTTGTAAAATTGCTTGTAAAAGAAACGGTTTGCGAATAAAAGTAGCCTTTGCTCCAACCAGTTGCATCGTTTTGATCGTAAATCGCCGGGAATACAGAGCCAATCGAATGGTGTTATTTATCATTGCAATAGCAATAACGATTAGGATTGCAGCGATTGATAAAACCAAAAAAACGAATTGTTTGAATCCGAGATTAATGCTTTCTATATTCGCTTCATTATAACTCACGTCAATGAGTTGATTGGGATATGCTTTGAGTAATTTGTCCTTAATTTTTCTCATTCCCTCTTTTGTGGCAAATTCTTCTTTCGGACTAAATGTTATGCTTGGCGGCAAGGGGTTTTCTCCTTCAAAAATTTCATCTAATTCTTTTTTCTCGCCTTGATTTTCATAAAAAACAGCTATTGCCGCGTCCGGAGACATATATTTTACCACCTTAAATTCGGGCCATTTTTTTAATTCAATTTCAATTTGTTTGATATCCGATTCATTCATTCTTTCCTGAAAAAACACATCTCCAAATAGGTTCTCTTTGGCTTGTCGTTGAAAATCAGTTATGCCTAAAACACCACCTAGAATAAGCCCAATCAGGAATAAAACCAACGAAATACCAATCACCGTTGAAATATAACTTGTGCGTAAACCCCTCTTACTGTATTTTTCTATTTCAGAACTCATACAACGAAAGTATTAATTTATTTCAACCGTTTTTGGGTCTGATCAGAAGGTTTTCAAAAGTAAAATGTTATGAATGTCCTCTTTTTTTCTTATTTCGACCAATTTTTACAAAAAAGTTGCTTTTATTTGTATTTGATTTTAAATTTTTTAGCTAGTCCTTTTGTCAGTAGATTTTGCACTTATCGTGTTTTCCATCGTGGCGATTCTTGCCTTCTTTTCCTTTTTGACAGGAAGAGATACTTTTTTGAGTTTTTTTAGCTTGCTTTTAACCGGCGCAACGGCGTCTTTAATTTCGAGTGAATTAAAAACAGACCCTCGAACAGGCTTGTTGCAAATAATGATTTTTTCTTTTTTGATTTTTAATTTCTTATTGTCACGCATCGAGGTTTTGAGAAATATTAAATTTGGAGTTTATGGAACGGCGTTGTCTACCTTTATGCTCCTTGCAGTTGGCTCAGCAAGCTTTTCGATGTATGATTTTGAATTTTCCCTTCATTCCGTTACCTGTTGGATTCTTCCAATTATCGGAACACTGATTTTTGTATTCTCAGAATTACTTTCTGGTGTTTTTTCGCAATTTGTTGGCTTCGAAACGCGCGTGTCATTTCAACAGCTAACGCAATTTTTTATTCTGAGTATATCGCTTTTTATAGGTTTCTTCCTTGCTTCTTATTTCGGAATATTCCTCATCGCAATAGGGTATATTGCAAGTAGTTTTTACCGGGAAGATCAATCAGCTAACAGTGGATTTACGCTCTTAATTTTAACGTTAATACCTTTTCTAGCTACTCTTTCAGGCATTGATGTTATTGATATCTCGATTGGTAAAAATTTATTTGGTTTGATGAGCGGTTTTGCTGGAATTTGGTTTTTGTATATTTTATCTCAATCAAAAATTAACCCAATAGCCTTTTCTATGGTTGGGTATATTCTTCACCTTGTGTTTTCTGTGGTAATCATCGTTTTGGGTGCTCAAAAAGCAGATTTAGGAGGAATTGAAACTTATCTCGGTTATTTAATTGGTTCCGCTTTTGCCTTAACCGTTTATCATGATTTCAAACTGACTCAGCTCATCTATCCTTCTTTAATTGGTATTGGCATCTATTTTGGCCCTAAGGCTTCAGCAACGAATCAAACTCCTGGAAATTCCGCGCAGGCAACAGAAAATAGTAAATCAGCAACTAAATCCAAAAGCAAACAAGATTCATTTACAGTAAAAGGGCTTTCAATCGATGAATTGGTGGGGGAATACGAAATCGTTTCTTCT
>CAIUSK010000506.1 GCA_903901805.1 uncultured Flavobacteriales bacterium | reverse complement strand
GACAGCTTTTATGGGCAGTATTTTTCTTTCCATTCATTATCAAACACAATCGGTAAATTCCACTTCTCGTTAATAGGCTTTCCATTTTGTGTCGCTGTTTTCCACTTAGGCATTAGGTTAATGAGTCGAATGGCTTCGTTGCTATAATCTTCAAAGGGTGATTTCATGACCTTTATATTTATAGGTTGGCCTGTTGTGTCAATTTCAAATTGTAAATAAACTTTACTTTTCTTACTTTCCAAATAGTTTGCTTTCGTTAGGTCAAGATTACAGTATACAAATTTCATTAACTCCTTTTCTCCACCAGGGAATTCGGACTGCCTGTCACCTTTCCCAGCAAAGTCCAGTTGTTGAGACTTTTTTGCTACCTTTTCAAATATATCGTTTCCAAATTTCTCTTTTATTTTCTCGTTCATAAAATTAGAGTAACAGTCCCATTTCTCGATAACTATATTATCCGCATAAATGGCATCTATCCCATACTCGCTTTTAAGTAATTTTCCATAAGTAAATGAGTTTGTCAATCCGAAAATATATGTTCTTAAAATGCCATTTGAAAAATCAACATTAGCAGAATCAATTCCAGATTGACATTCGTCTGTCTGTGCAAATAAATTATTGCAAAATAAAACTATTGTCAATATGGTTAGAAGTTGTTTCATAATTCTTTTTCTAGCTTTGCCCATAACTTGTTGCTAACCGCCACAAACCTTCATAAAGCATACCAATATAGATGCAAAAGCGAAAGTTCATTGCGATTAACGAATATACAACTAAACTACATAAAGTTATGAATATCAGATGCATTTATTGGAAGTATACAAGACCTGGGCGATTGCTATCACGTTAAAAAGCACAGAAATCTGTTAGTGGTAGTATTTTTAATCTATTCTTCGATCTGTCCGTAGCGGACGTTCCCGGGCTTGATTACCGTGCGGGTAATGCTAATCTATCCCGATGAATAATATTTAAAGTTTCACTCTATTGTCTCACGAGGCTGCGCCCGCATGGAAACAAGCCCGTGTTAGCAACCGTAATTAATTAAGTTTTATTGGTATCATTAAATAGTATTTCTTGTTAAGAATACTGCACCAGCATACTTCCAATTTGTCCGGCATGTCACTAAAATCAAAAGTCACATATATTTTTGATACTCCTTTATTCTTAACGTTGATATTAGTTCCAATATTCTTCATTTCAATGTATTTGTATTGTCCTTTTATTAAATCAGATATGGAGTCAGTTATACTGACTTTTAGAAAATTAATATCACTTTGAAAAAGTTGTTCAAGTGTGTCATTGTGTATTCTTAAATTTACTGTTGTGTCTGATAACTTTTGAATTTCACTTTTCGATGCCCCTTGTAAATATTCTACAAATACTTTGTCCGAAATACCTTGCCTGCTTTTGATTTTGTTTAATTGCTCAGGTTTAATTAATTGTTCCATGAGAGAGTTATAAGTACTTAAAAAGACATCCACATTCTCGTAAAATATGTCATCAGAACCAAAATTATATGTTTCGAATCCAACAGTATTGTATAGACATTTAAGACAAGGTGTCTCAAAAATCCCAGAATAGGTGAGCACTCTTTTTATTCCTTGTGCTTTATCGTATTCAGATAATTTTGTTGCGAAACAGATGCAGTCATCAAGTGAATAATCATTTTGAGTAGTAATTTCTGAATAGATCTCATAAAGTGATAGTTTCTTGATAGTGTCACAGACCAACTTTTGAGAAAACAAACTGGTTGTCACTAAAAAAAATATTATTGTTGCGAATTTTCTCATTTCTCAATTATGGTTGCTAACTTGTTGCTAACCGCCACAAATCTTCTCAAAGCATACCAATTTAGATGCAAAAGCGAAAGTTCATTGCGCTTAACGAATATACAAACAAATCACATAAAGTCATGAATATCAGATGCATTTATTGGAAAAAATAAGACCTAGGCGATTACGATCACGTTAAATAGCACAGAAATCTGTTGGATATAGTATTTTTAATTTTTTCTTCGATCTGTCCATAACGGTTTGCAGATTGGCGAAGGTGGCAATTTTCACCACACCGCGCAGCAGCCACGAAGTGAAATGTTGATGCGGAGCTCTGAACCGCCACTTTTGCCAATTGAAAATCAGAGAAGCTAAACGCCAGTTATATGCCGTGTTTTTCAATTTGTCGATATGTATTAATCCTTTTTATTGTCGCTAAAAAAGTCACAAACGCTCCCAAAAATATTAAACAATTAGTATAATTAATGTCTTTATCAATAGCTGATTTTACAATAATGAAGATTGAAAATATTCCTGTCAATATGGCAATAAAATTGGTTACAGAACTGTTCTGCTTTGATTGTTCCTTGTAATGAGTTATTGATTTGTCTAAATAGTTGTCGCCAAGAATGGAAGAAGCAATACTGTCAAAGTTTTCAAATTCAAAGTCGGATAATGAAACTTGATTTTTGCTTTTGTCTGTTATTGTCAGTGAAACAAACTTGTGTGCTTTAATCTCCCAAGTCGCCCATTTTGAAGTTGTTATTTCGTCTTTAAAAATTGTTGTCTTTTTAAGTCTAAACAAGTAAAGTGAAGTCAGTTTGTCTTTGGTTACAAATAGTAATCTTAATTTTATTAGAAGAAATATTATTGTTCCTAATGTCAGAATATAAACTAAAACAACGAAAATTTTAGCAATGAAAATTATGTCTGAGCTAACTATTTTGTCCCATGTCATGTAGGTCAAAATGCCGCCACTACCAAGCATTAAAATAAACCATAAGGTTGTCAATATATTATAAATTCCAATTGTCATTTTTTCATTGGTTTATGGTCGTCCTAATATGGTATTTAACGTTTGGGGCTTTGCGTTCGTGCGGGTTTCGGAGCACAAAGCTTCAATTTATTACTTAAGTTTATTAGAAGCACAAAACTCTAATTTCGCACGTCACCCCGCCTGACGCAAAACCCGTGTTATAAGCCGTTTTTATTGTCCCCATTGTGCTGAATATGCGTTACTAATTTTTTGTTCTTTTAATGACGTCAATTCAAGTAAGTATATTTTGCTAATCCAAGTATTTAATTTTCCTTCTTTCTGGTCACGGCTAAACAAAATAAATTTTCCGTCTGCAGAAAATGTTGGATTGTTAAAATCGCCAGTTTTTAATATCTCTATTTTCTTTGTCCGAATGTTAACCTTTTGTAATGAAGCGTCTTCTTTGAAGTTCAAAAAGCCTGGCAAATAATGGAAAACAGCATACTGTCCTGTCGGATCAAGCTGTGGTTGAAAATAACCGCTACCAAATTTGGGGTCAAAATGTCCTTTGTATTCAACTAACAATATGGTATCGGATTTGTCTGTGTAATAAATACTACCACGAAGCGAAAAAACAGATTTGTCGCCTAAAGATTGTTTTGAAAAAAATCTCGGTTTGAAGTTATTATAAGAAACTCCTTTCGAAGTCGAAGATGAACCTTGATAAATCATTGATGTGTCTATGACAACATTTTGTTTGCCGTTGATATCAAATGAAAGAGTTTTT
>CAIUSK010000505.1 GCA_903901805.1 uncultured Flavobacteriales bacterium | reverse complement strand
GAGTGTTCCCATACTATCTTTGAAGGAAAGCTGTCCGGTTCTTCCATCGATCATAACTTGATAAAAATCGGAATAAGAAGGTGAAATTCCTTTAAATAAAATCGCTAGAACATCAGGAATATTATCTCCACCAACAAAATTACCCAAAATAGGTTCAGCGCTTGATTCAGTAGACGCTAGCTGAAATTGCCAAGAGATTCCTAGGTTAGCACCTTTTATTTTTGTGATTTTACCATTAAACCCCTGAATTACAATATCATAACCTGAGGCGCCGTTTTTTGCTAATGCCGCTGGAGCAATAAATCCTTTATTCGGATCACTATCCAATTGAATGGAATTGGCTAAACTATTAAATTGAATCAAATCATTCAGCGGGCACGCCCAAAAAGATCCACCCAAATTTTCTCCGCCTGTTCCATACAATACCCACGGAATTCCATCGCCTTGAATTTCAGCAACTAACGGAGAACAATATGTTTCAGCACTATCAGGTACAACGGCTTTAGCTAATAACCCTCCTGTTAAGGAATTTACAACCATGATGTGACCCGGCGGGCGATCTGTTTCCCAATCTGGTGCAGCGTGATCTCCCCCATTCGCTACCAAAATATCTTTAAAACCATCGTTGTTTACATCCGTAATAAATTGAGGATTGTAAAAATTATATAGCCCACTATCAGCTGGATTTAGGGGAAATGGAAAATAGTCCCAAAGCAATTGACCAGTTGCTCCGTTTATTGCTAGCAACTGTGCTTGTCTTCCAGTAATAAATACGTCTTTAATACCATCATTGGTTATGTCTTCAAAAATAGCACTGCCAAAAACTTCATTTCTAGACCCTCTATTCCAAAGTACAGATCCATCCGCCCCATTTAATGCCATAACTCCATGATTACTAGCAAATCCATCTGTTCCGCCTCCAGTGATAATGTCTTTTATCCCGTCATTATTTAAATCACATGACCTAGGTGAAGAAAGAGTTGGTATTGAATCAGTGAATGATTGCCATGAATCTAATTGAGCGGATATCGATTGTACCCCTATAATTAGTAGCGATGCAATTAAATGCTGTTTCATAGAATTATTTTTTTATAAATATACAGCAAAAAAGAGTTACAAAACATAGTTTTGTGCGGCAGCAGTTTTGCTAATACGAACAAGATTACCGTAATAAAGCTGTTTGCCTGTGGTTGTATTCATCCACAACTCATTCAAACTAATTTGATTTTCTTTAAAATATAATGGCAACAAGTCTTTTAAGAAATCAAAATCAACTGTTGGAGTATAGGTATTCATGATTAGAAATCCATTTTCATCCAAGAGATTTGCGCTAGTCGAAACTAAAAGGTCAATTTGGTCTTCCAATTTCCATTTTTCACCCTTTGCACCAATTCCCCAGGCTGGAGGATCCATTACAATTGCCCGATAGAGATTTCCACGTTTTTCTTCCCGTGCTATAAATTTCATTGCGTCTTCATGAACCCATCTAATATCAGCAAGGTTGCAATGCTCCATGTTTTCTTTTGCCCAAGAAATTAAATTTTTAACGGAGTCAACATGTACAACATCCGTTCTCAGTTTTTTGGCAATAATGGAAGCAACTCCGGTATAGGCAAATAAATTTAGGAATTTGTCTCCTGGTTCCAATTCATTTAATAGAAAATCCCAATTTGCTCGCTGTTCTGGAAACAATCCTAGATGTTTAAATTGAGTGAGTTCAAGTTTGATTTTCACTTTTTTAAATTCAATCATCCAGCTTCTCGGTGCTTCTTTAATAGATTTCCAGTTACCTGTTTGCCCTTTTCCTTGAATGAATTCCCAGTGGGCCATCTTTTTCCATTCAACAAAAGTTAATTCTGTTTTAAAATAGGCTTGTAATTCTGGGCGAATAGTTATTATTTTACCCCAACGTTCAAGCTTTTTTCCACCTCCAGCATCAATTAGTTCATAGTCTTCCCAACCAGTTGTAAAAATCTTTGGATTTGCGTTCATTAGGAATTTTTCATTATTAAAACCGTCTCCATATCCATCCAACCTAGCTCCCAAATATGACCATCTAAATCATGAAAACTTCTTCCATACATAAATCCATGATCTTGAACTGGGGCAGCCTCAATTGCACCTAGAGAAATAGCATTAGCATAAAGATCAATGACATCTATAAATACAATTGGAATTATAGGATGCATTATCTCATTTTTGGCGTTTTTCTTCTACCGCCCATCATTTGTGCCATGCGCATTTGATTCTTCGAAGGAGCTTGTTGAAGTTGTTGTTGCATCATTTTGATTTGATCACGCATTATTCCGTCCTTGTCCATTTTCTTTGCTTCTCCTAACAACGTGACAGCTTCATTTTTTCTTCCGGTTTGTGCACAAATCCCGGCTAAATGCATTCGAGCAACTGCATTGTCTTGTGCCGTTCTTAATCCCAGAGCAAGTGCTTTTCTCAGTATTTGTTCACTCTTTACAAAACCAAATTCTTGGCTATTCATAACTGCTTGTAGGTATAAAACATATGCATGCTGCTTTCTTGGAAGAAACTGTGGATGAGTTATTTTATTGATATGAATTTTAGCTTTATCTGTATTTCCAAGTCTCATTTGGTTCAAAGCCAAAATCATTCTTTCATTTCTAAAAAAAGAGAGGATAATTAACGCAGTCACAAAAATAAATACAATACCCCAGCCCCAATGACCGGAAACAAATAACCAAGTATTGAAAGAAAGTGCGGTAAGTGCTATAAAGCAACGAATAATAAAAGAAATCATAATTTAATCAATTGTGGCAATACATTTTAATTCTATAGCAATGGGAGTGGGCAAGGAGTTAATTTCAACTGTTGTTCGACAAGGTAAATTATCTTTGAAATATTCCGCATAGATTTTATTATACACATGAAAATCTCTTTTCATATTAACTAAAAAAACCGTTACATCTACCAGATTATCCCAACTAGAACCAGATTCTTCCAAGATAATACGAACATTATCAAAAACACTTTTGCATTGTGCTTCAAAATCAAATTCAATGAAATTCCCATTGTGATCTAATTTTAATCCAGGAACAGATGAATCTGTTGCATTAGAACCGGCAACACGTGGGCCAACTCCGGATAAAAAAAGTAAATTCCCAACCTTTCGAGCATGTGGATATAATCCAACAGGTTTAGGGGCTTTTGTGGTAGAAATTTTATCTGTTAAACTCATGAGTCTGATAATTGAGTTGCAAATATAAAGAAGTAAAGCCGGATTAAAAAGAATGTAGTGATTATTTGAAAAAACGCGCTTTTAACGAAGCAAATTTACAAATCCTGATATTTTTATTTTATCGTCATTTGCTTTGGGCTTGAAGAAAATAACCCACGTATAAGTTCCTGACTGAGCATCCAACCCTTCAATTCCATATGATCCATCCCACCCTTTTGTTGGGTCAAATGATTGCCAAATTAATTCTCCCCACCTATTAAAAATCATCATCTCAAATTTTTCAGGAGAAAAACCAGATGTGAAAATCGGTGTAAACAATTGATTGTGTTCATCGGCATCTGGAGTAAAAGAATTTGGAACATAGTAAATTAATTGTTCCTCATAACCAATAGGCATAGAGGTTGTATCTGAGCACCCCGCCGGAGATGTGGCAATTAATGTAGCTGTAAATCCAGTTTGTAAATTTGTACTATACGTATTGGTTGGTTCTGGAGCGGTTGAACTTTGACCGTCACCAAAATCCCAATTATAAGAAACAGCTCCTTCTGACACATTATAAAAATTAACCAATGAGTTTCCGGGACCAATGGTTCCTGGATTTACGTAAAAAGCAGCTATTGCTTCTTCAATACAAACAATATCATTAAACACAACTGTTGTGTCACACCCTTGAAAATCAGTTTGTGTTATACTTACATCGTAACAACCAACTTCGTTAAAAGTAGTTTGTTGAGGTGTACAATCGTTTCCAGTAGCGCCATTTCCAAATGACCAGATACAGTTTTGAGCTTGAGGATCATTATTAGTAAATACAACTTGGCTCGGTACGCATCCCGCCGTAATACTTGGGGTTATGGATGGCATTTGAGCATACAACATAGTCACGGTAACATCGTCCGTATTCACACATCCATTAACATCAGTTCCTGTGACTGTATATGTGTTATTTATTGTTGGGCTAAATGGAGTAGCATTTTGAATACCTCCATTCCACTGATATGTAGTGGCTCCTGATCCTGATAAAGATACTGAGTTTCCAAGACACGTGCTTAAGTCAATTCCTGCATTAACAACGGGTAATGGATTCACTAAAACAATGGTAGTTGATGTACAAACATTACCGATCGCGTCTGTGGCCGTTACTGTAATTGGGTAGCTTCCGGCGGCAGGTGCTGGAACCGTGGTTAAATTTTGAGTTGACCCAATACTTGTGCCTGCTAAAGACCAATCATACGTTCCATTGGTTACCCCGACAGAATTAAGATTAAATGTGGAACCGATACAAATTGGACCAGTATTACTGGCGGTAACAGTACATCCACATAGCGGATTTGTAGAGGGCAAAACAATTACCGTTGCAGTTGCGGTACCTGTTCCTGTAGCTCCATTAGGTGCTGGCGCAGAAACATTCACGGTGTATGTAGTTGTGGTTGCGGGAGAAACTGTAATTGTTGGAGTTGTTGCTCCATTTGACCAAGTAAACGATGTAGCCCCTGGGCTGTTCGCTGTTAGGGTGGCCGTTTGGCCTGGACAAATAGTTACATTATTGACCGTTACTGGCTGAACGGCTGTACAAGATACATTTGCCGATCCAAAGAAATTTAAAGGAAGAACTGTTGATTGTGAACTGTAGTTGGACAAACAAATCAAAAATTGTTGTCCTGCAGTCACGTTTAATTCGGGCTCAAAATTATTTGGGTCACCTCCTGGCGGTGGTGGGGTTGAAACACCTGTATAAGACTCGCACGCGCCGTTCCAATTACATCTAATTGGCGCAAGTTGATTATTAAGAATTTGAGTACACGAATTTGGGGTGTAAGGCCACATAATCCAATCCAAACAACCAAAACCTCCATCAGCACCAAAAGAAAATTCAAGCATTCCTGAACTAGCAATATTTATTACCATCCAAGTTGAGT
Source organism: uncultured Flavobacteriales bacterium (assembly GCA_903901805.1). Taxonomy (GTDB): domain Bacteria; phylum Bacteroidota; class Bacteroidia; order Flavobacteriales_D; family Crocinitomicaceae; genus UBA952. The sequence continues at coordinate 11,773 of CAIUSK010000505.1, read as the reverse complement.
TTAACTCACCAGACAATAAGCATCCTGAGTTTCCAGAAGCTGGATTTGTTGAAGGATTAGAAAATGAATTAGTTTGTAGTTCTTGAACTGCACCCGTTCCATTAGGATCTATTTGAAAGGTTGCATTTTGACATATATTCACCGCATCAGAACAATCCGAGGCCGTCTGAGACCTTGAAGAAAAACTGTAAATAAATAAAATACAGAATAAAATGTTCCGTTTCATAATCAGATTAGTTGGAAAGTTATGTCCAACACATTGACGCGCAATCAAAGAGAAAGTTGCTTTTACTTCAACTGATTTGGGTCGTTAGTCGCTTTATCATTGAATTTCTTTTGAGTATTCATCCAATAAAAGAAACCAAAAAAACCAAGAACAATTACCGAATAATTGAAAATATTCCCAACTGCCTCAAAAAACACAAAGGAATCCTGAAGTAAATCTCCTATTTTGTAAAAAATATCTGATGAGCTCATAAAATGAATGTTTTTACAAAGAAACTATTTTTTTTTAATATCTGCTAATCGAGTGTTAAAATTCCCCTAAAAGTTGAAGCGTTTCCTTCGCTGCCTCTTGTTCTGCTATTTTTTTTGATCCGCCTTTTCCGCGGCCGTACATTAGTTGGTTAATGTTGGTTTCCACTTCATAATGCCAGGAACCGCCTTGATTTGTTTCCTTAATCACTTCAAAATCTAGATTCAATTTTTTCTTTTGGCACCAAATAAATAATTTCGATTTAAAATCAATTTCTTCCTCTAATAAACGATTTAGATTTACATATTTTCGGAATACAAAATTCTCTACAGAATTTTGGACAGACTCATATCCGCCATCCAAATAAATCGCTCCCACTATTGCTTCAAATGCATTACCTTCCAGTGAGGCAAGGTTAATTGATCTTGCTTGATTGTATCGAAGTATATCCCTAATACCCATAGCCTCTCCAATTTCAGAAAGTGTTTTTCGATTAACAATTTTCGACTTAATTCGAGTTAAATATCCTTCATCCTCATCGGAAAATCTTTTGAAAAGAAAATCCGCTACAAAAGCATCCAACATGGCGTCACCTAAAAATTCAAGACGCTCGTTAGATAAGCTAGGTTCAGCAGAAATATAGGATTTATGGGTAATGGCCTTGATGAAATATTTTAAATCAGTCGGTCTGTAGCCAAATCGCAGTAAAATGAATTTAATCAATTTAAGCTCGTCGTCTGTTTTTTTTTTCGAAAAAAGATTGATTAACAAAGCCAATTTTATGACTGATATTTTTTTACAATAACACTTGTATTGTGTCCACCAAAACCAAAGGTATTTGAAAGTGCTATGTTTACAACTCTTTTTTGAGCTTTATTAAATGTGAAATTTAATTTATTGTCTAGCTCTGGATCATCCGTAAAATGATTAATTGTAGGAGGAACAACATCATTTAAAACAGATAAAACACAGGCAATTGCTTCAATTGCACCTGCCGCACCTAGTAAATGACCCGTCATTGATTTTGTTGAACTAATATTCAACTTGTAAGCGTGGTCACCAAAAACTGCTTGAATCGCCTTAATTTCTGCCGCATCTCCCAAAGGAGTTGAGGTTCCGTGAACATTAATATAATCGATGTCAGAGGGAGAAATTTCAGCGTCTTCGAGTGCTGCGAGCATTGTGTTTCTGGCACCAATTCCTTCTGGATGAGGTGCTGTCATGTGGTAAGCATCTCCTGACATACCACCACCAACAACTTCAGCATAAATAGTTGCACCTCTTTTAATGGCGTGTGAGTACTCTTCCAAAATGAGCGCTCCACCGCCTTCTCCAAGAACAAATCCTTCTCTATCCAAATCAAATGGTCGCGAAGCCGTTTCAGGAGAATCATTTCGTGTAGACAATGCTTTTAGTGCATTAAATCCACCCATACCCATTTCGTTTACTGCAGCTTCAGAACCTCCAGTAACAATAGCATCGGCTTTTCCTAAACGGATAAGATTGAAACTATCAATTATTGCGTTTGTTGAAGAAGCACAAGCTGAAACTGTTACGTAATTTGGACCGCGAAATCCATATTTAATTGAAATATGCCCAGCGGCAATGTCCGCAATCATTTTTGGAATAAAGAAAGGATTAAAACGGGGCGTTCCGTCTCCAGCAAAAAAATCTTTTGCTTCATCTTGGAACGTTTTTAATCCTCCGATACCTGATCCCCAAACAACTCCAATTCGGTCAAGGTTCACAGATGAGTAATCTAACAAACCTGAGTCTTCAACCGCTTGGGTTGCGGTTACTAAAGCATATTGTGAGAACTGATCTAATTTACGCGACTCCTTTCTATCAATAAAATCCTCCACATTGAAGTTCTTTACTTCACAAGCGAATTGTGTTTTGAATTTAGATGAATCGAAATGAGTTATTGGCGCAGCACCACTTTTCCCTGCCAACAAGGCATTCCAATATTCGGAAACAGTGTTTCCAATAGGGGTTAGTGCTCCTAGACCAGTAACAACGACGCGTTTTAATTCCATACTTAATTAAATAAGGAAAATTAGTTCAGAAAATATAGTTTAAGAATTATGCGTTTTTTTCAATATATGAAACAGCATCACCAACCGTTTGAATGGTTTCAGCTTGATCATCTGGAATTGCAATGTTAAACTCTTTTTCAAATTCCATAATTAATTCAACAGTATCTAATGAGTCTGCTCCTAAATCATTTGTGAAGCTAGCACCATCTGTTACCTCTGATTCTTCTACGCTTAATTTATCTACGATAATAGAAATAACTTTTGATCTGATATCTGACATTTTTTATTTTTTAAATGGTTAACAAGGTGCAAAGAAAAAAACAATCGCTCAAAAATCAAAATTATTAACCATTTAATTTGATAATAAAACACAGAGCATTAGTTAAAACTGCATCAAAATCAGTTAAATGTGATTTTTTACCTCGCTTTTAACCTACTTGTTTTACTTTTGTAGAAGCATATGAATGAAAAAATAGCCGTTTTTGTTTCAGGGAAGGGATCAAATGCCCAAAAAATTCAAGCGTTTTTTGAATTAGATCCGTTGATTCATGTTGTGTTAATTCTTTCTGAAAAGCAAAATCCATACTTGGAACGATGGTGCTTTGAAAAATCAGTGCGTTTTTCCGTGATAGATCAAGGTCGAGGATCAGATATGGAACACCTTCATGCACATTGTTCAGCTTTGGGCATTCAATGGATTGTTTTAGCAGGATATTTAAAGAAAATACCCGAGGGATTAATTGAATTATATCCGGGCCATATTATAAATCTTCATCCTGCCTTGCTCCCAAAATATGGAGGTAAGGGAATGTATGGTGATTATGTGCATCAAGCGGTTTTGGCAGCGAATGAGTCACAATCTGGTATTACGATTCACCTCGTAAATAAGGAGTATGATAAAGGAGAGATATTGGCACAAATAAAAATAAATTTGGATGATTTCGAATCTCTTGAAAGTTTGAGAACAAAAATACAACTGATTGAGCATCTACATTTTCCACAAGTTATTCGCGATTACATCATTAAAAAAACAACTTTTTTAGATGAAGAAACAACTTTTTAAAAATATCAAAGGGCTAGTGTTGGCTGGTGAAGATATTCCTGCTTTATTGAGTGGAGGTGAAATGAGTAATGTACCTATAATTCATAATGCTTTTCTAGCACTTGAAAATGGCGAAGTTGTAGCTTATGGTCCTATGTCCGAATGGGAAGGTATAGTAGATTGGAGAGATTTAGAAGTGATTGACGCGGATGGAAAATTTGTATTACCTGCTTTTTGTGACTCGCACACGCACACTGTTTTTGCTAAAACAAGAGAAGAAGAGTTTGTGGAGCGCATTCAAGGGTTATCCTACGAACAAATTGCTTTGAATGGGGGTGGGATTTTAAATTCTGCCAAGAAACTTCAACAAATGGAAGAGGATTTGTTATATGACCTTGCCGTGGAAAGAGTAACTAAAATGATTGCTTGCGGAACGGGAGCGATTGAAATCAAATCAGGATATGGCCTTAGTGTTGATGCGGAGTTAAAAATGCTTCGTGTAATTAAACGATTGAAGAGTCATTTTAGCATTCCAATTAAAGCCACTTTATTGGCTGCACACGCCTTTCCTTTAGAGTTTAAGGACAATCATCGGGGTTATATTGATTTAATAATTAATCAAATAATTCCTGCAGTGGAAAAGGAAAATCTTGCCGATTACATAGATGTTTTTTGTGAACGCAATTATTTTTCTCCAGAAGAGATGGAGGAGATTTTAAAGGCGGGAATACGAGCTGGTTTGAAACCGAAAGTGCATGTTAATCAATTTTCATCCATGGGTGGATTGGAAAAGGCGCTAGAATTAAATGCATTGACAGTAGATCATTTAGAAGTGCTGACCGAAAATGATATTTCAGCATTAAAATCTGGTGGAACGCTCCCCGTTTTTCTCCCTGGGTGTTCGCATTTTTTGTCAATCCCTTTTGGTAATGCGCTGCAACTTCTTGAGCAGAATATTCCTTTTGCTCTTGCGAGTGACTTCAATCCAGGCTCAACACCTTGCTATAATTTATTTGTTATCTGGTCTCTGGCGTGCATTAAAATGCGATTAACACCAGAGCAAGCATTGATTGCCTTAACCGTTAATGCCGCTGCAGCAATGGAATTAAGCGCAACACACGGAACGATTTCGCTTGGTAAAAAACCAGGTATTATTCTCACAAAAGAGATTCCTAGTTTGGCGTATATCCCCTATTCATTTGGTGAAACCCTTGTTGAACAAGTTTATATATAAGATAAATCTATTTCAACCTACTATCAAAATTCCCTTACCTCAATAAAGTAACGTGTCCTACCATGATTCGGTTTCCGAGTTTAACGTCTTCATATAATATTTTCCAGGTATATATACCATCTTGGCAATTTTTTCCGAGCGCTCTTCCGTCCCATGGTTCATTATAGTCAGAGGTTTGCCAAATAAGTTCACCCCATCTATTGTAGATTAGAAGTTTGTATTTTTTAATTTGTGTGTAATCCGTAAATATTGGTAGAAATGCTTCGTTCACACCGTTATCATCGATAGTGATAGTATTCGGGATATAAACACTGAAGTCTTCATTAATATTAATAATTTGAGTGGCAGTATCTATACATCCGTTAGAATCTGCAGCTATTAGAATTACCTCATAGGTAGATACAAATTGGATTGGATAAGAGTGAGTGGGACTAAATTCGTTATTAAACGGAGTTCCATCGCCAAAGATCCAAGTATAGTCTGATGCTCCAAACGAAAGGTTATTGAATGTAACGTCACCTGAATAATAGACATCTGCCGCTGGGTTTGCAGTAAAATCAGCTATCGGCCCTGATGTAACACAGATGGCACTATCAATAGTTAAAGATCCAAAGCAACCATTGGCAGCTGTATTAGTAAGTGTAATATTGAAGCACCCTTCATTTTCGAATGTGTAAGTTGTGCTTCCACAATTAGAATCAGTGATACCATTTCCGAAATTCCAAAGGCAAGAATTTCCATTACCTTGAGAGGTATTGTTGAATGTTACTGTGAGAGGGGCACATCCTGAAGAAACATCGAATGAGAAGTCGGCAATAATTTCTTCGGGCTGAGTGATAATGGCTTGTAAATTTACTTGACAACCATTGGCATCTGTTACTTGAATTGAATAATTACCCGCCAATAGATTAGATTGCGAGTTACCGGTTGATCCATCGGGCCAAGTAATGTTATATGGAACTGTTCCTCCGGTTGTGCTAACTAAAACAGAACCGTTTGCTAAACCAAAACAAGTGGCATTAGTTACTGTAAAAGATGCACTTAAAGCGCTAGCAGGCTGAGTGATAACAAAAATATTGGAAGTCACGCAATTATTGGCATCTGTTACAGCTAGTGTATATGTCCCTACAGGAAGACCATTCAGATCTTGAGTTGTAGCGCCTGTATTCCAGAAATAAGTAAAAGGACTAGTGCCGCCAAGTACGGTAATGTCAATAGCGCCACTTGCCTCTCCAGCACATTGTACGTTCGTAATGGTATTCTGAAGTGTTAACGGAGCACTAGGTTGAGTAATGATAACTGGAAATAGGAGTACACAGTTATTTGCATCTGTAATGGTTGCGGTATATGTACCAGCGATAAGGCTAGCAATATCTTGAGTTGTAGCACCAGTGTTCCATAAATAGGAGTAAGAAGGTGTAGCCCCAGTAACTGTAAGGTTAATTGACCCATTATTAGCTCCAAAGCAAAGTACATTTTGATGTGTTTCGGTCACAATCAGAGGTTGAGCGGGTTGTGAGATATTGGTATTAAAATTCAACACACAACCATTTGCATCGGTGATTACAACTGAATAAGGACCCGAAACAATGGCAGAAATATCTTCAGAAATTGCACCAGTAGACCAAGCAAAATCATAAGGGAAAACACCTCCAATAACAGAAAGATTAATCGCCCCTGTAGCGTCTCCATTACAAAGAACATTTGTATTTAGCGAAGATGCTGAAAGGGCAACGGGTTGAGTTACAGCCAGTGTACTATCCAATTGACACCCATTGGCATCGGTAATTGTAAGTGTGTAGCTACCCTCACTCAAAGTTTGAATATCTTCACTAGAAGAGTTGTTAGACCAAAAATAGGTATAGGGTTGTGTTCCTCCAGCAGTAGTAATATCGATAGCACCATTATTCCCTCCGAAACAAGAGATGGTGTTTAGATTAGCTGTTATTGAGAGAGGGGCAAATGGTTGAGAAATGGTGAATGATGGATTAAGGGAGCATCCAGCGGCATCTGAAACCGTTACAGTATAGTTGCCGGCAATTAGAGAGGAGATATCTTCAGTGGTTTGGCCACTGGACCAAGAAATGGTGTATGGCTGTATTCCGCCGTTAATAGTTAGGTTAATGGCCCCATTATTTCCATCGAAACAAGAAACAGGAGTTATGTTATTTGTAATTGTAATTCCGGAAGCGGGTTGTGTTAAGGCGTAACTTCCGTTACTTGTACATCCTTGGTCATCAGTAACAATAACCGAATAATTTCCTGCTACAACATTAATTAAATCTTGTGAGGTCGATGAATTAGACCAAGCATAGGTATAAGGAGCAGTTCCACCATTGACCGTTAAGTCGATTTGACCATTTGAACCATTAAAGCAAGTTACATTTTGAGTAGTTGCAGTTATGGAAAGCGGAGCAAGCGGGGTATTTATATTAATAGATGCAGTTGTTGTACATCCGTTGGAATCAACTACCGTAACAGAATATATTCCACCAATTAGGTTTTGAATATCCTCCGTAATTTGTCCATTGCTCCAATTAATGATATAAGGTTGAGTTCCTCCTGATATGCTTAAATCAACAGCGCCATTATTTCCACCAAAACAGGAAACATTGGTGGCAGTTAATGATAGACTGGTTAATGATGAAGGTTGTGTTATTGTAAATATCGAATCAATTGTACATCCGTTATTATCTGTAATATTTACTTGATAATTATTAGCTGTTAAATTGGTAATGTCTTCTGCATTAATTCCGTTTGACCAAGTTATTGTATAATTTTCAATTCCACCTGTTGGAGTTATGTCAATGCTTCCATTATTTCCCCCAAAGCAAGTCACATTTAGAATGTCAGCAACAATTCCTAGAGGAACCGGTTGAGCAACGTTAAAAACTTCGGTTATGGCACAACCATTAAAGTCAGTAACGGTTATGGTATAGTTTCCTGCAGGAACATTTACTAAGTCTTGGCCAAAGGTATTATTACTCCAAGCGTATACGTATCCGCTCGTACCACCGCTTATTGAAGCATCAATACCTCCATTGCTTCCGCCTGCACAACTTACAGGAATCATTAACCCTGTGATTTGTAAACTAGAAGCGGGTTGGGTTATGTTATAAGAGGCACTTAATGAGCAGTTATTTTGATCCGTAATAGTAACAAAATAAATACCTGCGGCTAAGTTAGAAACGTCTTCAGTAGTTGCACCATTACTCCAATTAAAAGAATAAGAAGGATTGCCACCTGAGACTGTTAAATTAATAGCACCAGTTGCATTATTAAAGCAATCAACTGGGGTGATAATTGCAGTAGCATTAATTGCTGAAATGGTATTGACTTGAAAAGAAGCGGTTGTAACACATCCATTATTATCTGTAACGTTTACAGCATATAGATTTGCTGTTACATTAGTTATATCCTCTGAAGCGGCTCCATTATTCCAGAAATAAGTAAATCCTGGAGTTGGACTATTGACTGTTAAGTCGATGGCACCTGTTGGTGTATTTGCACAAGATTCATTGGAAATAGCCGCGCTAAGAGTCGTTGCAAAAGCGGGTTGCGACAAAGTTGTATTAGCCACAATAGAACAGCCATTGTTATCAAATACTGTTAATGAATAATTACCTGCCGATAAGCCACCTAAATTGGGGGTGTTTGCTCCGTTGTTCCATAGGTACGTAAATGGACCTGTTCCACCACTGACATTTGAGAATATTTGTCCCGTAGTACCTCCAAAACACAATACATTTTGTGGAGTAAGATTCACAGAATAAGTCGATGGCTGATTAATCGTGTATGAATTAATGATAAAACATCCGTTGGCATCTGTTATCGTAACGGAATAAACACCACTTGGAATGTTGGTTAAATCTTCGGTAGTTTGGCCATTTGACCAGCTGTAGGTGTAAGGGCCTGTGCCGCCGGATATGATTTGATTGATTGATCCATTGGAAGCATTAAAACAAGAAACTTGTTGCACAGTTGCACTAGCAATAAGCGGTAATGGCTGCGTAATTACATAGGAAGCAGTAGTTGTACAACCATTGGAATTAGTAACAGTAAGTGAATAATTTCCAGCAACCAAATTGTTTTGATCTTCTATAGCAGAGCCATTGCTCCATAAGTAGTTGAAAGGACTATTCGGACCACTAGCCGTAACATTAACAGCCCCGGTATTAGTAACTGCACAATTGGCTGGCGATACGATATCACTTATTATAATAGGTCCAATAGGCTGGTTTACAGCTATCGTTTGCATCAACAAACAACCATTGTTATCTACTACAGTGACCGTATATTGTCCTGCAAGCAAGTTTGTTAAATCTTCTGTACAACTCCCGTGTTCCATAAATGTTGATATGGAGCCGTTCCACCAGAAATAGTAATGTCAATTGCACCATTTGCCTCTCCGAAACAGATGTTATCCACTACATTAGAAGCAACATTGATTGAATTTGCTGGTTGAAAAACCGTATCAGAGAAAGTAGTTGTACAACCATTTCCATCCGTAATTTGAACAAAATACGGTCCGGCAGGTAAATTGTTGATGAAAGTTAAAGTTGAGCCAGTATTCCACAAGTATACGTAAGGTGCCACCCCTCCATTTGCCACCACACTAATATTTCCGGTGCTTTGACCGTAACAAACGTTGTTCGTGTTTGTAGTATTAGCAACCACAGGTGCCGGTTGAGAAATGAAAGCATTTAAAACGGCAGTACATCCAGCAGCATCAGTAACGGTAACGCTTATATTTCCCGCCAACAGACTATCAATAAAGGCCGTGTTCTCACCATTTGACCATGCGTATACATAAGGAGCCGTTCCACCTGAAGTTGCAACAGTAGCGGTGCCCGTTGCCCCATTGTGACAGATCACATTTGTTGCGGTTAGAGCTGCTGAGAGTTGAGTGGTAGGTTGTGTAATTTGGTAGTTTCCAACGGTTGTACAACCATTTATGTCGGTTATCACAACTGAATAAACTCCAGCATTGACATTAATCAAGTCTTCTATGGTATTGCCGTTATTCCAAGAGAAGGAGTAGGGCGCGGTTCCACCTGTAACGGTTAGATTAATATTTCCGTTATTATTTCCGGTACAATTCACATTGGAAATAAGTGCTGTATTTGTTAGAAGTAAAGATGGTTGTGTTATCGTGATGTTAAGAGTAATGTTACATCCACTAGCATCTTGTATTACTACTGAATAATTTCCAGCTGATTGATTAGTTAAATCTTGTGTGGTTAAACCGTTATTCCAGCTATAAGTATATGGAGCAACACCGCCAATAACACTTAAATCAACACTTCCATTGTTACCACCAAAACATGAAACAGCTGTTGAAACAATACTTGCCGTTATCGGTGAAGCAGGTTCGGTAATAGTTGCATTAAAATTAGTTGTACAACCATTGGCATCCGTTATCACCACGGAATAGTTACCAGCGGCTAAATTTCCAATATCTTCGTTTATCGAACCGTTACTCCAAAGGTATGAATAAGGAGAAGTACCACCAGAAACCGTAAGATTAATTCCACCGTTTGTTTGACCAAAACAAGCAACATTAGAAACATTGCTAATAACCGATAAAGGAGCATTTGGTTGAGTAATTGAAACAGAAAGGAATGAAGAGCAGCCGATTAAATCAGTAACGGTTACAAAATAATTTCCTGCCCCTAGACCAGAAAGATCTTCACTTCCAGCACCATTACTCCAAGCAATTGACGTGATTGGGTTTGGATTAGTGATGCTTAAATCAATGCTGCCATTTAAACCTCCAAAACAAGAGACATTTTGATGTGTTTCGGAAAGCACTAAGTTGTTGGATGGATCAGCAATAATTATTGTTAAACTTTGTGTACAAGCATTTGCGTCAGTTACAGTTACAGTATAGGAACCTGCGCCAAGGTTATTAATGTCTTGTGAATTGGCTCCATTATTCCATAAATAGAGAAAACTCGGCGTGCCTCCTGAAACACTTAAATTTATCGCCCCCGTTTGGGTAGAAATACATAGAGCATCTTGGTGCGTTTCAGTAAGCGTTAATGGTGTATTGGGTTGTGAAATAGAAACTAAAGCAGTCGCAGAACAGTTGTTAATGTCGCTTACTGTTACTGAGTAATTTCCTGCCGCCAGGCTAGAAATATCTTGTGTTGTTTGTCCATTTGACCACGAGTAGCTTAATGGTGCAGTACCACCATTAACACTTAAATCAATACTACCTGCATTTTGCCCAAAACATGGAACATTTAATTGAGTCGTGCTAAGTGTTATTGGACTATTAGGTTCAGTAATTACAATACTAAGTTGCCCAAAACATCCATTGGCATCAGTTACGCTAATGGTATATGTTCCAACAATTAGATTAGTGATGTCCTCAGTTATAGCGGCATTGCTCCATAGGTAAGAGTAAGGGGCCGTTCCATTAGAAACGCTTACATCAATTGAACCATTACTACCCCCATTACATAAAACATTAAGTTGGGAAGCACTGATTTGAATAGGTAAAATAGGCTGCGTTACTGTAAAATTGGATGATATTGAACATCCATTAGCGTCCGTTATAAGAATTGAATAATTACCTGCGATTAAATTGGAAATGTCTTCTGATGTTTGTCCAATAGACCACGTGTAATTATAGGGAGGAGTTCCGCCCGCAGTTGTTCCATCAATACTTCCTGTTGCTCCACCAAAACACAACACATTAGTTACAACAGCACTATAAGTAAGTAGAATAGGTTGTGAGATAACAACACTGATGTTTTCTGTGCATCCATTGGCATCCGTTACATTGACAGCATATGTACCTGTAAGCAAATTAGTCAAATCTTCAGTAGAGGCACCGTTACTCCAAGCAAAGGAATAAGGAGCTGTTCCACCTGAAACCGATAAATTAATAGAACCATTATTTCCGCCATTACAAGCTATTTCAATGTGTGTTTCACTTAGCGTAATTGGTTGCAAAGGTTGAGTTACCTGAAAACTAGCAT
>CAIUSK010000504.1 GCA_903901805.1 uncultured Flavobacteriales bacterium | reverse complement strand
CAGTATTGATTCGATGGTTGTTGGTGAGCGCGAAATTATCACACAGGTTCGTGGAGCGTATGATCAATCCAATGAACTGGGGCTGACGGGCGATTTTTTACGGATTCTGATTAAGCATACAATTGAAACCGCTAAGCGCGTATATACAGAAACTTCCATTGCAACCAAACCTGTTTCGGTAGTTTCTCTTGCTTATCATAAATTGAAATTAAATAAGCTACCATTAGATGCTCGAATACTCATTATTGGAGCAGGAGTGACCAATACAAATTTATCGCGATTTTTAAAAAAACATGGGTTTACCAATTTCACCGTGTTTAATCGAACACTTTCAAAAGCTGAATGGTTGGCCAAAGAAATCAAAGGAAATGCATTGCCTTTATCTGAATTACAGACTTATTCAAGCGGATTTGATGTTTTATTAACCTGCACAGCAACCGACCATCACTTGATTGGTTTGCCTTTGTATGAATTTCTGTTACAAAAGGAAAACACTAAAAAAATTGTCATTGATTTAGCCATACCCCAAGATTTACACCCAGACATTATTGAAAAACACCCCGTGAATTATATTTCTGTTGATGTTTTACAAAAAGAATCTAATCAAAATCTAAAAGAACGCTCCAAAGAAATTCAGCATGTGGAACAAATTTTAGCTGATGCCTTGACTTCTTTTAATTATCTAGTAAAAGAACGGTCTGTTGAGCTTGCAATGCGCGAAGTGCCAAAGCAGGTGAAAGAAATTAAGTCAATTGCTATGAATGAGGTTTTCAAACTAGAAATTGAGTCTATGGATGATTATTCAAAAGATATTTTAGAAAAGGTGTTAGGCTATATGGAAAAAAAATACATCAGCGGACCCATGAAATTAGCCAAAGATATTTTGATTAAAAATTCCTAATTATGCACATTAGAATCGGAACACGAGGAAGTGAATTAGCCTTATGGCAGGCATATCATGTGAAATCTCAACTTGAAAACAACGGAAATACAGTTGAAATTACGATCATTAAAACACAGGGAGATAAAATCCAAGATTTAAGTTTTGATAAGCTGGAGGGAAAAGGTTTTTTTACGAAAGAAATTGAAACGGCCCTTTTATCCAAAGAAGTTGATTTAGCGGTGCACTCGCACAAGGATTTGGAAACAAATCCCCCAAATGGATTATGCATTGCTGCCGTTTCAGATAGGGAAGATCCTGCTGAACTACTACTGATTCAAAAAAACCAAGTTTCTCCCGAACGTGCGTGGGAATTAAATATGAATGCTTCAATTGGAACGTCATCAGCTAGAAGAAAATCATTGGTCATGGCACATCGTCCCGATTTAGAAATTCGAGAATTGAGAGGCAATGTACCGACACGTATTCAAAAACTAAGAGATGGTCAATATGATGCCATTTTACTTGCAAAGGCGGGCGTTTCACGTTTGAAAATTGATTTATCTGAGTTTCATGTAGTGGAGCTCAATCCAAAAATCGTTGTGCCAGCTCCGGCTCAAGGGGTTTTAGCTCTACAAGTTAGAGAAAATGAAGCGGAATTATTTCAGGAAGTTCAAAAATTGAACAATCCGAGGGTGGAAAAACAAATTTCAATAGAACGGAAAGTGCTTAACTTAATGGAGGGTGGCTGCCAATTACCTTTGGGCGTATATTCTGATGAAGAAAATGTTTATGTATCCTATGTAAAACAATGGGAAGTGGGCGCGAAGCATTATGTTTTTGGTTATTCTGAACAAGAAGACTTTGCAGAAGAAATTGTTGCTTTTTTGAAAACGAACTAATGCAATATTCGGTTTTTATTAGCAAAAATCTAGATGAGGTAGTTGCTCTTCAAGCATTATGTAAACAGTTTCAGTGGAATTTCCACGCACAATCAATGATTCAATTTGAAAGCACTTCGTTTAACGTTCCAACGGGATGGGAAGTGGTGTTTTTTCCAAGTCCACGAGCAGTTTCTTTCTTTTTCGAACAACAAAATGCTGCAACATTGCGCGGTAAACTACTTGCCTGCGCAGGAGGAGAAACAGCTAAGAAAATAAATACATACTCGGATCAAGCTATTGATTTTGTGGCGGAAAACGCAGGAGATACTGAAAAGGTTCGGTTCGATTTTCAGAAATGGTTGGGTAAAAAAATGGTCTTATATGTGGGATCTAATTTGGCACAAAAAAGTGTTCTGCTGAATTTACCTCCGGAACAAGGGCAATTTATTCAAGTATACCACACACGTTTTCAACCCAAGCCAATACCCCCTTGCACGATTTTTATTTTCAGTAGTCCTAGCAATGTAGATTCATTTTTTATGGAAAATGACCTTCCTGCTTCTTCCCACCTGATTGCTTGGGGTAAAACAACAGCTAGAAGCCTTGAAAAAAGGGACATAAAGGTCGATTACACCCTAAATTCGAGTAGTGAAACAGAAATTATTGCGTATTTATCCCGCTTAAACCAATAAATTTCCGGTCATTTCAGAAGGTTTTTGTAGCCCAAATCGACTTAAAATGGTTGGTGCAACATCCGCTAATATTCCAGATTTCAATTGAATGTTATCCTCTGTAACCAACACCACGGGAACAGGATTTAAACTATGAGCAGTATTTGGCGTTCCGTCTGGATTGAGTGCATAATCTGCGTTTCCGTGATCTGCCAGAATAATAAATTCATATCCTAAGTGCTTGCCGCATTCCACAACCTCCTTTAAACAAGCATCCACTGTTTCCACCGCTTTAATAATCGCATTATACACGCCTGTGTGACCTACCATATCCGGGTTGGCAAAATTCAAACAAATAAAGTTTGGTTGATCCTCTTTCATTTTATGAATAATCTGATCACGCACTTCATAAGCGCTCATTTCAGGTAATAAATCGTATGTCGATACCTTTGGTGAATTCACTAATATTCTACTTTCACCAGGGAATTCTTTTTCCCTACCCCCGTTAAAAAAGTACGTAACATGCGGATATTTTTCTGTTTCGGCTATTCGAACTTGAGTTTTTCCGAATCCAGACAAGACTTCACCAAGTGTTTGACTTAAATTATCTTTCTCAAAAACAACCTTTACTCCTTGAAAAGAAGCGTCGTAGCTTGTCATGGTATAATACCCCAAGCTCAATTTTTTCATGTTGAATTCCGGAAAATCGCGTTGGGTTAATGCTTGAGAAATCTCTCTAGGTCGGTCCGTTCTGAAATTAAAGCATAAAACTACATCACCTTCTTCTATTTTCGCGATAGGTTCGCCTTTTTCTACTATCACTGTTGGTTCCAAAAACTCATCCGTACTATTTTTCGCATATTGGGCCTTAATAGAATCTACAGCAGAACTGGACTTTTCACCTATTCCATGGACTAATAAATCATACGCTTTTTTAACTCTATCCCACCGATTGTCTCGATCCATGGCATAATATCGACCGATAACAGAGGCAATTTTTCCAACGGAGGTTTTTAATTTGTTTTCTAATTGTTGAACAAAACCAAGTCCACTTTTTGGGTCACAATCTCTACCATCTGTAAAAGCGTGAATAAACACATGTTCAACTCCTTGTTGTTGCGCTAAGTCACAAAGGGCGTGAAGATGCTCTTGTGAACTATGAACACCTCCCTCTGAAACTAAACCAATTAGGTGTAATTTACTTTGTTTTGCCTGTTTCATGGCATCTAACAAAACGGGATTAGTAAAAAAGTCACCGTCGCGAATACTTTTATTAATCCGCGTTAATTCCTGATAAACGATGCGCCCAGCGCCAATATTTAAGTGTCCCACCTCAGAATTTCCCATTTGGCCATTTGGCAAACCCACATTTTCTCCACTCGTTAATAACGTTGCATTGGGATAATGAGCTAAAAGTGAATCCATATAGGGTTTATGGGCTTGAGCAATCGCATCAGACGGAGAGCCATCACCGATTCCCCAACCATCTAAAATAATTAATCCAAGGTGATTGGTCATACGGGTAGATTTAGTTTAAAAATGGAGCCTTTTGGAGTGTTTTGTTGATATTGAATCGAACCTCCGTGTAATCTTAAAAATTCTTGGGCGATAAATAATCCGAGTCCACTGCCTTTTTGCGTTCGGGTTTCCTCATTTCCTATGCGGTAAAACTTGGAAAAAATGGCGGCTTGGTCTTCCTGTTTTATTCCGATACCAAAATCAGAAACAGTTAGTAAAACTTGCGTATCAGTAAGCGATGAATTAATGTTAATATGAGCTTTGTCTTGGCTATATTTCACGGCATTATCAACCAAATTACTCAAAACGGTTTCAATCATAAAAACATCGAAATGAACTGTTTTATGAGGGGCATGAAGTACCTCAATGGTTGCAGTAGGATATCTTTTTCTAAACTGCACCACAAGGGCATTTATGAAATAATTCAAATCAACTGATTCTTTAATGGGTTGAAGTGCTCGGTTTTCAACTCGTGCAGCATTTAAAATATTATCAATGAGATGCTCCAATCGTTGGTTTTCCTTTAGTGCTTTATTCAATAAATCACTTCGCATTTCTTCATCAGGATTGCGTTTTTGAATGGTTTGCAAATATAATTTATTGGCAGCGATGGGTGTTTTTAACTCGTGTGTTACAGAAAGTAAAAAATTGTTTTGTCGTTGTGAAAGTTCAAATTCTTTGCGAATGGACGATCTTATTTTCCAAAGACCGATTAACAACATTAAAAAGAAAACCGCACCCTCCCCAATAACCATCATAATCCTCTTGTCCACAATAGAGGCATTGGTGTCAGTCGCCTTTGTTAGCTCGATCAAATGATAGCCCCACCAAGAAAATTGAAGTATAACATATACGCTTAGTGCGTAAAAGAAAAAGGTGGTTTGCTTCATTACTATCAAAGTTCTACCACAAAGTTACACAAAAGGGTTTGAGGAGTAAAATTCACTAAGTGCGCGATAACGACTCAAACAAACATTAATTCGGTATAAATATGTTTTTATTTTTAACTTATTTAAACAAAAAAACACTTGTTTATATGGTGATTATTTTTCATCTTTGATATTAAAATGAAAAAGGAACATAATATTGGCGATAATATTAGACTCTTACGAGAGGCGCGTGGTTTTTCTCAAACATATATGGCAGAAAAGCTTGCCATCACTCAACAAGCATATTCAAGCCTAGAAAAAAAACCAGAAAACACAACGCTTAAACGACTGAAAAACATAGCTATAATTTTGGAGGTTGAATTGATTACACTCTTAGGAGAAGAAGACACTTATATTTTACAAAATTTTAATCAGTCTGGCGGAAATGCAGCTACGAAGATGAATATAACACCTTCCTCCAATGAGCATGAAATCTACAACAAATTAATAGATTCGTTAAAGGAGGAAATTGTCTTTTTAAGGGGGTTGCAAATAAAGAAATAACCGAACTAAGGTTTTTACTTATTCTT
>CAIUSK010000503.1 GCA_903901805.1 uncultured Flavobacteriales bacterium | reverse complement strand
TTGACAAAGGAACAAGCATCGATGATTTACGCCAACGAAGCTGATTTATTGAATGTTGCCTTATTTGGAATAACAGCTCAAAAGTGGAGAGAGCAAAATCCATTATCCGAAGGGAATATCCGTGATCAAGCTACCCTGGAACAGCTAGTTGTCTTAAGTAATATGGAAAGCATCAACGCTTTATTGATTCACCAAGGATTACTATCGCATGAACGAATTTTACAATTGAATCAAGTGGCGATAAATCAGATGAAATCGCTTGTGGGAGCGAAACAAATTAAAATCCTAGTAAAATGATTCTATTTCAAAAATTTCATTTCCAACCTTTCTTTCATTTCCTCTGATTATTCCGTAATTTTGCCACCAATCTATCTTATGGAAAAATTTTCAAAAGCCTTTTTCTCAATGCGTATGATGACGCTTGCGATGCTTGTTTTTTTAGTTGCTATTGGAGCGGCAACTTTTATTGAATCGGCAAATGGAATTCAAGCTGCAAAAATATTGATTTACAATGCTTTATGGTTCGAGGTGTTATTGGTTTATCTGGGTATGAATTTGATTTCCAATATTTTCAAATATCAAATGTTTAGACGTGAGAAAATCGCTATGCTTTCCTTTCATCTTTCATTTATTGTGATTCTGATTGGTGCTGCTGTTACTCGATTCGTAAGTTTTGAGGGATTAATGGTCATACGTGAAGGACAATCTGTGAATTACATTTATTCATCCGATCCGCATTTGAGTATTCGCATCAATGATGGAAAGATGCAATATAAGTTCAAAGAGAAAATGTTTATGTCAACTATCACTTCAAATGACTTTCATATTCCAGTTGAATTTCCAAGTCATAAAACACCGATAGAAATTAATTACGTGAAATTTGAATCGAAGATGATTGATACTTTGATTATCGACCCAAAAATTAATTCAACATTATTGGATATTGTGACCAATGGAATGCAATCTAACTATGTTTCTAAAGATGATTTTGTGATGGCTGGAACGGTTCCAATCTCATTCGAAAAGGCAAATTCGCCAAAAGGTGGAATTGATATTCGTGAAAAAAACGGAGTGGTGGAAATGAAAACAGATTTAGACCTGCGTTTTTTACCGATGTCTGAAATGCAAAAAGCACGTCAAACGGGCGCTCCAGTTCCCGATAGTTTATTTACCGTCGTTCCCAAGAATGTATGGACTGCGTTTAAAACTACTACCTTATATCAATCCGGTGAAAATCAATTTGTATTCAAACAACTCTTGAAAAACGCCAAAAAAACACTCATGCCTTCTGGAAAAAAAGACCGGGGGAGTGATTATTTAACAATCGAAATTAAAGACGGAAATAATAAAAAAGTAGTTCAATTAAAAGGTGGCATGAATACGATTCCTGAGCATGTGATGTTTAATTTTAATGGATTGACCTATGAAATAGATTATGGTTCAATAGAAATTCCACTACCTTTTTCCATGAAGTGCAGAGATTTTAAATTGGACAAATACCCGGGTTCTGAGTCTCCCTCATCTTTTTCGAGTGACTTGACAATCGAAGATCCAAAAAATAAGGTGAATCGAAAAGTTCGTGTATTTATGAATAATGTAGTTGATTATGGTGGGTATCGCTTTTTTCAATCTGCTTATGACTTAGACGATCCCAAAACTCCTGAAAATGAAGAAGGTACGCGACTAAGCGTAAATCACGATTGGTGGGGAACAAACATTACTTATGTAGGTTATTTACTAATGGCTATTGGAATGATGCTTTCCCTATTTTCTTCAAACGGCAGATTTAAAGAACTAAATTCCAAATTAAAAAAATTGAAAGAAAAAAGAACTCATTTGGCCTCGCTATTACTAATATTAGCGCTTTCGTTTGGTCAATCTAGTTTTGCGCAAAATGCAACGATTGATTCTGATCAAGAACACCACGATCACGATGGACATGATCATTCAGGTCATAATCACGATGCAACGCCAAATGAAGAGCCTGAGCCTTCTTCAGCTCAAAATGCCAAGAAAGAAAAAACAGTCTTTTACGTGGTGTCCAAGGAACATTCGGCAGAATTGGCAACTTTGTTAATTCAAGATTTTTCAGGTAGAATTATTCCATTTCATACTTTGTGCGATCAATTACTTCGAAAAATTTATCGTTCTAATAATTATAACGATTGGAATGCGGTTCAGACAGTTTTAAGTATGCACATGTATCCAACACATTGGATGAAACAACCCATCATTCAAGTGCCGGCTCAGTTACGCGATCAATTGAAACTGAAAAAAGAATTTGCTAGTCTGGAAGATGTAATGGACAAAACAGGTCAATTTAAATGGTTGAAACAATATGAAGAAGCATTCAAAAAAGCAGATTCTCGTAAAAATGAGTTTGATAAGAAACTGATTAAGTTAAATGAGAAATTTGAGGTTGTTCAGGCAATTTTCATGTGGAGATACATGAAGTTAATTCCAAAATCTAATGATAAGGAAAATCGCTGGTTTACTCCTTTGAGTGTTGAATTGGGTGCGTCTGATACGCTCATGTCAAGTGTGGTATTGCGTTATTTATCTGTTGTAAATCAAGCAGCTCAGGATAGTAAATATGGGCAGGCTACGGATTTGCTTTCGCAGTTTAAAGGTATGCAGCGTAAAGTTGCTAAGAATATTGTTCCTAATGAAACAGCCGTAAAAATGGA
>CAIUSK010000502.1 GCA_903901805.1 uncultured Flavobacteriales bacterium | reverse complement strand
CCACAACATTGCAAAATATTGCTGCTTTAACCGTTTTGGACAGCGTTTCAACCTGGCGATTAAAGCACCATGATTCCTTAGCTCAAGTTGACTTTACTTATGTAACAGGATCCAATTCGACAGAAATCCAATTTCAAGGGACAGGAGACTACATAAACACGTACAGTTGGAGTTTTGGAGACGAATATTATTCCAATGAGCAAAGCCCTACGCATACTTTTGGTTACAATGGTGTTTTTCCGGTTGAGTTAATTGGTACTGGAGCGTGCGGTTCGGATACAGTGGTTCAGTTGATCACAATAAATACAGTTCATGTTCAAGAATTTGATGAAAACAATTTTACCATCAAACAAACAGGAGAAAATCTGATTGAAATTAATTTCAGTAATGATAAATTGTCAACCGATATGATTGAAATATACTCGGTTTCAGGGGGAAAAATCCCATTCAAAAAATTAAATTCTTCTGACACCAAACTTGAACTTTATCTTACTGCACAAGGAGGATTATTCATTGTGATGAATACATCATTAAATCCAGTTGTTAAACGTTTTTTCCTTAATTAATTCATGCGTTTTTTCTTTCTTGTTTTTTTTCTTTTCAACCTGACATTTGGTAATTGCCAATCTCATAAACTAGATTCATCCCTTCAAATTCATGGTGGAATCGATTATTATTTTGGAATGCAGCTCAACGATTTAGAAAGCAAGCAAATTCCGCTTTATGTTTCAAACAACATCCTTGGTGAACCCACAATAAATTTAGCACTTGTTGAAATAAGCTACAAACCAACTAATCGAATTCGTTTTCAGTTTAGTCCAGGATTCGGAAGCTACATGAATTCGAATTATGCAGGAGAAAAAAAATGGTTACGATGGATTTACGAAGGGTATGTTGGATTAAAACCAAATAAGAAGAAGGATGAATGGTTAGATGTTGGAGTTTTTTCTTCTCCATATACGTATGAATTTGCCAAAGGATGGGAGCAAACATTCATGACACGAGCATTAGCACCGGAATATGTGCCTTATTACTTGCTAGGTGCGCGGTATAAAAAGAAACTTTCTACTCACCTAAATTTGACTGTTTTCCTTCTCAATGGTTGGCAACACATCGATTTCCAAAAGAAAACACCTTCATTAGGGACACAATTGGAATATACAAAAAACAAACATTACGTCAGCTGGACGACGTATCACGGCAATGAAAAAAGCAGCCAAAATCCGTTGTTTGGTTATCGTTTATTTACTGAGATGAGTTGGATATTCACCTCCAAAAAATTTAAACTCCTCAGCTGTGGATATTTAGGAATGCAACAAAAAGAAACTAAATTCTTGCCCTGGGGTCAGTTCAATTTTTCTGGAGAATTCAAAATTCAAGATAACTTATTCTTGAATAGTCGCTTTGAACATTTTATTGACCCGAACAATATTCAACTTGTTCAAGCCAACACACCTGGATTCAATTGCAGTGGACTCAGTTTAGGATTGCGTTATAACCTGACAAATCACTTAACTTTTCGTTTCGAAACCAAAGCATTGACGGATAACACAAACGCTGGATACTTTAATAAAAAAGGGCAACAAATTAAATTGCTACCCCTTAGTTTTTTAGGAATACAATTATTGTTTTAATTTGAATTTTAACAAATTGTTTTAAGACTTAACACGAAATGTAATTGAATTCATCTATATTTGCGCCCGTGAAAACAAGACTAGGTATAATTCTTTTATTTTTCACCTTAGTATTTTCAAATAATACCAAGGCTTCCACAACGGATGCACATGAGTCGTATAAAGAATCATATTCATCATTTGTTGGTTTCTTTGGAAAAGATTTAGTCTTAAAATGTGGTGGTAATAATAATCACACAGATTTAAAAAGTCACTTTCTCAAGCGTCAAGTCACCACGGTTCAAAATAGAAATGCCAACTCATTTTTTCTATTTAATCTTCCCTTATCATGTTCTTATGTGTTTTTCAATGAAACCGTTGAAAAACCAAATTTTTACTTCTTTATTTGTGCTCTTCATGATGCACAACTCTACAAACTATATAATAATTACCGCATATAGTCTACTGTCCTTACAGTCAGCACTTGTAATTATTAAATAGTAAATCCATGAAATATAATATGTTTTTTATAGGGACAATTTGTTCCTTGATGTTTGTTTCTTGTTCATCTGAAAAACAAGAAGAAAAAAAAGGTAAGTTCACATTTACAGATGATCAACTTAAAGGAATTGAATATTCTGCATCTGAAATAAGACCTGTAATGGGCGAATTATCGCTCAATGGAAAAGTTGTTCCAGACGAAAACAATTTGGTTAATGTTTATCCAATGATCGGTGGAAAAGTGATTGACGTGAATTTTGAAATTGGCGATTTAGTTGATTTAGATAAACCATTGATTACTTTGAATTCTGGAGAGGCCAGAGAATTTGAAAAAGAATATTTGGCTGCACAAGACGAATATGAATTGGCGAAAAAAGGATATGAAATTCAATTGGAATTAAATAAAAGTAAATTTAGTTCTGCACGTGAATTAGCCTACGCAAAGAAGGACTTGGAAATTGCAAAAGCCGAATTAGCTAGACTTAAAGAAGTTTATAAAGTATATTCAATTACAGAAGGCGGAAAATACGTAATCAAATCCCCAGTTGCAGGATTTATTCTTGAGAAAAAGGTTGGTCCAAATATGCAAATACGGTCTGATGCCAATGATTATTTATTTTCTGTTGCTCGATTAGATGAAGTATTTATTGCATTTGATATCTATGAAAAGGATATTTCAAAAGTGAAAAAAGGTCAATCCATTCGAATTCAACTTTTATCCAATCCAGACTCAACAATAGTTGGAACGGTAAAGAGAATCGAAAATATGATTGATCCAGAAACTAGAACAAT
>CAIUSK010000501.1 GCA_903901805.1 uncultured Flavobacteriales bacterium | reverse complement strand
CATTGTTTTGATTATTCCTATATGGTGGATAATGTAGATAAGAATAATTTTGCTGAAAGATGGAGTTCGGCTGTGCAAGCAGGAATTGGAACCCATGTCAATATCACAAAAAGAATCGATTTTTCCTTAACGAGTCAATATATGATTCATTTAGGCGGTCATATCCATCCAATAATAAACCAAAATAGTGTTTCTTTCCAAAATGAAACCGCAGTAAGTTTGGAAGGGCATTTACTCATTACCGTAGGGTTTAATTATAAATTGATTGATTTATGGTAAAATTTTTCATCCCCTTGGTGGTAATGCAACTATCTTTTGCCTTTAGTCAAGAATTGCCTGGATTGGATCCAAATAAAAAAACAACTCCGATACATGCGAGCTATTTTCGTCCGGGTTTAATAAAAGCTTCAGCAACTATTTCTCCAGGGAGAATGATTCAGAATGATGCAAACACGATAAATCTTTCTGGCTTTTTGGAATACATTTTGGATGAAAATTACAGTGTTCGCGGAGATGTAATTCAATTTCTTGATGCGAAATTTGGTTCAAATTCAGTGATTACACCCAATTTTCAAAACAGACTGTATGTGGGCGTCTTTAGGCATTTTGGTAAAGGGAATTTGAGATGGTATAATGGCATACAAGCGGGCACAACAGTTACCAATTACGCTGATAATTTCTTGCTAGAAAGAAAGACCTACGTTGCCCCATCATTTGGAATTAAAACAGGTCTTGCCTATTATGTATGGGATTATTTTCATTTTTTCGCTGATATAAGTTATGTAAATTCAACATTGAGAGGTACAAGTTTTGGCTCCCAACACATGGATGAACTATTTTTTTCGGCTGGACTAGGTTTTCAAATTCAAACAAGAAAACAGGTAAAAAACTTTCGAATTATTGGAACTCCATCGTTTTAAAAAATGAGCGCTGAATTCTCACATAAAAATGTAAGTTACTTCTACGATGCATTCGAGTTTAAACAACTGCTTTTTTTGGAAGAAAACTTCAACCTTATTCGGAAAGAATTAATACAACTCATTTCCTCTGATAGCGAACAAGAATGGTTAAGAACATTTCCTGACTATGTCAAAGCAGAAACCGATAAAGCATGGAAAGTATTTTCATTTTTGTTTTTCTCCATGAAAAATCCAGTTCATCGAGCACTTTGTCCAAATACAACCAGACTTATAGATCAAATTCCAGATTTAATTTCATGTGACTTTTCCTATATGGAACCCCATACACATATTCTTCCGCACAAAGGATATTCACGCATGGTGTTAAGGTGTCATTTACCACTAATCGTTCCAGAGGAAAATAAATGTGCTATCAGAGTTGGTAATGAAACTCGTCATTGGGAAGAAGGCAAACTACTTATTTTTGATGATTCATTTGAACATGAAGCTTGGAATCAAAGCAATGAACGCCGTGTAGTGTTGATGTTTGATATTCCAAACCCGCTATGGGGATATTCAGCAGAAGAAATTTCAGGATATAAAATCCGGAATCTAGATGATCCTTTTCTACTTTCTATTGCGAATAAAGAAGAATGGATTAATGCTTTTGAAAAGCGGGAATTGCCCAAGGTGATTTTTTCGTAGCTAAAAAATTATTGATCTCCGGAAGATTATTCTTGGATATATCTCCTTTCCAAACCAAATCAGATTTTTCTTCACAAAAAATATGGGCCGCTTGATTTAATTTAAGTCCCTTCGTTAGGTAATCCTTTCGCGAAAGTTCGAACAGAAAACTATCTTGCTTTTCATCTTCATCAACAATTTTGTAGCCCAATAATTTATTGTATTGAATGGCGCGTTCATTCTCTTTTCGAATGCGAATGCGGGATATATCGATGGTTTCAAGTCCGTAAAAAACAAAATTCAACAAACACAAAGAGGCATAAACAGCAGCAAACGAAGATTCGAATTCTGGTTCCCCAATAAAAATTCCCCCTTCGCCAAATCCGAAATTCGGATTATAATTTTTGGCATTAATCAATCCAACTTTTTTACCTTCAAATTCTATGATAAAATAATAGTTAAAGGCATTATCAATTTGATGAAACCAGTCCAACTGCTCTTTCTTCGTTATTTTTTTTGAAATCAGCATATACGAATTCACGAATTTTGAGTTTCTCCAGTTTCGAACTAATTCAATATCTTCAAGTGTTAATCGAGTTAACCTAACTTCATATTGTTCTAAGACTAGCATTCTTTTTCAGAAATATAGTACAGAGGTTCATTATTTTGATTACGCAATATTTTGCGGACATACTGAGAAAGAATTCCCAAACTAAAGATGATTAATCCGGTTGAAAATAAGACACTTACAATTAATGATGCGTATCCCACCTCGGTTATTTTATCAATGAATTTTCGATACAAGAAAAATAATCCAATCAATAAGTTCGTACTACTCATGATAAATCCAAGATACGTCACTAATTTCAGCGGAAAATCAGAGGAATACATGATTAAATGACTTGTTTTTTGGAATAAATCGAATGTGGAATAGCGCGAAACGGAACGTTGATTTTCATTTTTTTCAACCGGCACAAATTCAACTTCATGGGTATACCAAAGTAAAAATTCATCAATAAAAACAAAATTGGAATGCTGTTGAGATATCGTTCGCGCCAATTGGCCATCAATTAAACGAAAACTACTTCCTCTGCCTTTATTTTTTCCTTCAATTTTGGAAAGTTTCTTGTAGGATTTCGTCAGAAACATTCTAATCAACGGTTGTTTAGTATGGAATTCCCCATAAATAACTTTGGCCGAAGAGTGTTTTTTTAGTTCAATTAACTTGGAGAATTCATTTGGTAATATGTTTAAATCATCATCCATCGTTAAAATAGATTTACCGCAACTTTCATGTATTCCGCACAAGGTAGCGGCGTGCTGGCCCACATTTTTGGATAAACGAATAATTTTTATTTCGGGATGAGTTTGCTTTAATTCCTTGAGTCGTGCCCACGTTAAATCCATGCTGTAATCATCCACAAGAATTATTTCGCTCGATTGATCTTGGAAATAATTAACCACAGAATCGACAAGAATTTGAATTCCATCCTGATTGTTGTAAACAGGTATGACTATGCTATATGTTATCTTTTCGCTCACAGATTTATAGAATTCAATGATACAGATTATTCGGGAAGAATATTCATTTTTTCGGCAAAATGATAACAATAATCTCTTAAATCTTCTGAAATCAGATGCTCACCGGTGGCTTTTTCGAACGTGTCTGCCATGGTTAATAAGGATTGATGGAAAAACTGTTTCATTTCTTCAATGGTCATTTCATTTGTCCATAAATCAATTTTCATGGTGTTTTTTTCTGCCGGATCCCAAATGGAAAGTAAAAAAGCACTAGCTGGTTGGTTGTCAACTTTACCATCTTGAGCCGTCCATTTCATATCAATAGGTAAATTATTTTCGTTTACTTCAACTTGAATTTTTATTTCTG
>CAIUSK010000500.1 GCA_903901805.1 uncultured Flavobacteriales bacterium | reverse complement strand
CGGAATGAAGTATGCATCTTCAGGCGGAAGTAATGCATGGTCGACAAATCAATACTTGAATATTTGGGTATGTAATATGAGTGGTGGAATTTTAGGATATGCACAATTTCCCGGGGGAGCCGCAGCTACAGACGGTGTTGTTATCGGTTATACTTGTTTTGGAACTACCGGAACAGCTCAAGCACCATTTAACAAAGGAAGAACGGCAACGCATGAAGTTGGTCATTGGTTGAATTTACGTCACATTTGGGGTGATGCAACATGTGGGAGTGATTTAGTTTCTGACACGCCGGTTCACAATACATCCAACTATGCCTGTCCATCTCATCCGAGATCTAATTCTTGTGGTACTTCCGCAGAAATGTTCATGAACTATATGGACTACGTAGATGATGCGTGTATGCAAATGTTTTCCAATGGACAAAAAGCACGCATGCAAGCACTATTCGTTTCAGGTGGTGCACGAGCAAGTTTGGCAACTTCACCGGGATGTTCAGGGTCAACAGGCGGCGGAACAACAACCCCAGCGTATTGTGCTGCAACTGGAGGCAACACACAATTTGAATGGATTTCAAATGTAAAATTCAATACAATTAACAATACATCAACAGGTAGTGGAGGATATGCAAATTACACTGCAATTTCTACTACTGTCAATAAAGGAACAGCATATCCCTTAACGTTAACACCTAGTTTTGCTAGTACTGTTTATCCAGAATATTTTAATGTTTACATTGATTATAATGGCGATTTAGATTTTGCAGATGCTGGAGAACTTGTTTATTCATCACCAGGAACAACTGCCGCTGTTACTTCGTCTATTACGGTTCCTACTACAGCTATAACTGGTAATGTTAGAATGCGTGTAATAATGAAAGACGGATCAATTACAAGTCCTTGTGAGTCATATACATATGGCGAAGTTGAAGACTATACTCTTTCAATTCAACCGGGAACTACAGGAACAACTTGCTCAGCTCCGACGGGTTTGACAAATTCAACGGTTGGAACAACTACAGCTACAGTTTCATGGGCTGCTGTTTCCGGAGCTTCAAATTATACTGTTCAATACAAACAATCAACAGCTGCAACGTGGACATCTGTTTCTACAGCGAGTACAAGTTATAATTTTACAGGATTAACAGCATCAAAAATTTATAACTGGCAAGTAAGAACAAACTGTTCAAGTGGAAGTAGTACTTACACGTCTGGCGCTAATTTTACAACGCAAGCTATTATTTCTACTTCATGTACAGATTCATATGAAACAAATAATTCTTTATCTGCAGCTAAAACAATCTCAGTTAACACAAACATCTCGGCAAAAATAGGGACAAGTACTGATACGGATTGGTTTAAATTTACGAATACAACAACGGCTAAAAATATCCGTGTCACATTATCTAATTTACCAGCAGATTATGACTTAAGATTGTACAATAGTGCAGGAACATTATTATTTACCTCAGCGAATGGTGGAAATACAACTGAGCAAATCAAATATAACAATGCACCGGTTGGAACATATTACATTAGAGTGTACGGATACAATGGAGCTTTCAATGCAAATTCTTGTTATACATTGCGTGCTGATATTTCAAGTACAGCATTTAAGCAAGTTGAAGGAGCGGAAGAGTTGGAAGAAATAACACAAACTGAAATTATCGATGTTTATCCGAACCCAACAAATGGTTCGTTCACCTATTTAATTGATTCAGAAATGGTTGGTGAGTATGATTTAACTGTTACCGATTCTTATGGAAGAATTGTTTTTCAGGACAAAATTAATAAAGACGAACAAATCTTTAAAAATACAGTGGGATTAGAAAATTCATCTGAAGGAATTTATTTCGTGTCATTTGTTAATGGAACCAAGAAACATGTTGTCAGATTAATGATTGTAAAAAATGACTAAATAGTATAACTGATTTAGGATAAGGCTTCTCAATTTGAGGAGCCTTTTTTTTTGATGGTTAGATGTTTATTCAAGAGAATTAATTATTTATAACCGCTAGATTTATGATGAAGTTCTTTGATTCAAATGAAGAGTTACTTTTCAGCTATTCTAGCTTAAATTGTATCAGTCTAATTTCACACATCTCACGTAATGACCCATAATCCAACTGGTTTCACCATATTGGAATCCAATTGAACCGTCTTCATATTGTACAACGCTCAGTGTATTGGTAGTTGTTTCATCCGCAGTAGGGTCAATAATTGCTTCGCACCAATAGGTGACAGAACCTCCAACTCCTCCACAACCCACATCGCGCCATCCTGCCGGTTCAATATTCAAACCTGTTTTGTTTGTTCCGCCCAACGTATCCCAATCTTTTACGCTAATCAAATCACTTAATTGAAAATTGGACCCAGAAACAAACTGTTCTAAATTCCTCCAATCATCCGTCGTACTAATTCGCCATCCTTCAGGTGCAATTCCACGGGGATCGTTAATTGCGAATGAATTGTACAATTTACCGTAACGTTTCAATTCATGATTTACTCCATCCTCATTCATAATCGTGATATAACACCACGCAGCTTTTCCAGAAAAACCCGCTTCTTGCCATGCCTCATCGGTTTGTGTTTGCGGGATTGGGTCTCCATTTTTGAATTGTGTAACATCCAGGTTTTTTGTCATCCATGTTTGTGTTCCAAGCTGAACGGTATTTTGACAATAAATGGATCCTGACAATAGAACGAGGCAAAGGATTAAAATTTTCATACGTGTAATTATTTTTTATTCAAATTATTCTTCAATTAGTTCCATCACAAAACGGAATCCAACTTTAGGAGAAGGTAGGTTTGTCTTTTTATTTAAGAGTTTTCACAAGTGGTTAATATTAAATGAACGTTCAAGTACATATTTGTTACTGATGAAATCAAAGTAGTTGTTTCTAAGCTAGTGAGATAAAACCAAAT
>CAIUSK010000499.1 GCA_903901805.1 uncultured Flavobacteriales bacterium | reverse complement strand
GGTAATTTCATATCCGGCAATCCCATTTGTGCTTTCATACTACCATCTCTAAATTGAACCAACGAATGAACAATAGATTGGGGATGAACAATTACATCAATTTGATCTGGTTTGAGATTGAAGAGCCATTTAGCCTCAATTACTTCTAACCCTTTATTCATCATAGAAGCAGAATCAATTGTGATTTTTGCTCCCATTGACCAGTTGGGGTGCTTGAGTGCTTGTTGCTTCGTGACTTGTTCCAATTTTTCTGCTGTGAATCCACGAAATGGACCTCCAGACGCAGTAAGGTATATTTTTTCAATCGGATTATGAAATTCACCTACTAAACATTGAAAAATTGCTGAATGTTCAGAGTCAACAGGATATATGTTTACAGCCTTTTCTTTTGCTAGTTTTGTAACTAGTTCTCCCGCAACAACTAACGTTTCTTTATTCGCTAGCGCAATGTTTTTTCCTGCCTCAATTGCGCGCAATGTTGGTTTTAAGCCTGCATAACCTACCATTGCGGTGAGAACGGTATCAACTTCTGATGATTCCACAACTTGACAAATTGCTTCCTCTCCTGCATACACATGAATATCTTCTGAAGCTAAGGCTTCCTTGAGCTGAAGATACAGTGATTCATCTCCAATAACAACTGAATTTGGTTGATATTTAAGTGCTTGTTCAATTAGTAGGTTAACATTTTTTCCAGCCGTTAGTACTTCCAAACGGAAATAAGTTGGATAACATGAAATTACATCGAGTGCTTGTGTTCCAATAGAACCTGTTGAGCCTAAAATAGCTATTCCTTTTGTTTCTGACATGTGCAATTTGCTTTGCTTTTTTCAGTGTTTAATTGTAAATCCTCAATAAATTTGTTCCGTTAAAAACAGTTCTGTATTGTCGAAGGCCAAATTGACTATTTGAAATTGGCGATCCGTCGTATAAAGAAAAGGTTGCTGCGCTACACGTATCATTTAATTGAAGAAAATTTTCTGAATCTGGAAAAAGGGGCAAAAAACAAGTGCCCTCTGGATCGGTAGGTGAATGTCTGTCAAATGCTACAAATTCATCAATTGCTCGCCTGTAAACAATGATACCGCGCGAACCACCATTTACATATGCCCATCCACCAACGCCAAATAAATTTGAATAACTTGGTAAGTTTATGTCAATGGTTATATCAAATGGAATGTTTGGAACCGGGTTGGCGCCATTTTTATTGCAAGATGAACTGATTAAAAGTAAGATACCTAGGAAAAAAATTACGAACTTCATTGTTTAAAATTACAAAATGCTTTTTAAACGAAACGCATGGATTTATTTTTTATTTGTACTGCTGCTTTCTTCAGCATGTATTTCCTCAAAATTGACAGCATCTGAAAAGCAATATAGGCAAGTCAACAAGTCAATAAGCAAATCTCAAAGAAAGGAAGCTAAATTAAAAGAAAGAGAATCTCAAAAAGCAAAGAAGCGACATTGGAAAAATCAATCCAATCAGTATAAATTAAGCATTAAAAGAAATAAAAAAAGATTGAAGATTGAGAAATCGAAAAAAGGAAAAGAAATCAATGATTTTTTTTAATCACTTCGTGATACAAATTCTCATATTGGGGTAAAATCAAATCCAATGAAAATAAAGCTGCTCGTTTCTTTGCTTGTTGTTTAAATAATGACAGTTTTTCATCATTAGACAATAAATCAATCGCATATTCAGCCATCGATTTTACGTCTCCAACATCAGACAAATAACCGGAAAATCCATGAAGGTTTACCTCTGGAATACCACCTGTATTGGACGAAATCACAGGGACACCTGCAGCCATAGCTTCAAGCGCGGCTAACCCAAAACTCTCTGTTTCAGAGGGGAGCAAAAATAAATCAGAAAATTCTAAAATATGATTCGTGTCTCTTACTTTTCCGAAGAAAATCACCTTATT
>CAIUSK010000498.1 GCA_903901805.1 uncultured Flavobacteriales bacterium | reverse complement strand
GGTATGCTAAACTTGATGAAAAATGTAAATCCAAAAAGGATACATTAAAATAGAACCGGTTAGTTTACCCAGATTCGATTTCCTACAGTATGACAAGAATTACATTGACCTGTTGTCAAAGGACTTCCCATATATTTTTTGCTTCCGGTTGGACCTGTTACAACCGGATATAGACCTTGTAAATTAAACATGTCTGTTGTAAAAAAGTTGCCTTTTCCGTCAATTTCAACGGTTTTAATTTTTTGACCTAAGCCATTTGGCTCTGTGTAAAAATCTATAGTTCCTGTAGATATTGTATTCACTTGTAAGCTATCATATACTGTTCCTGCAACAATAAAACATCCTTCTCCTTCTCCCCCATCTTTGTGACACTGCATGCAATTTTGCCCTTCATTGTGGCTTTCATCATCTCCTATATAACTGATGTTTTCTTCACCACATCCTTCGTCTTCTTTTTCGCATGATTGCGTTAAAACCATTACCGTCAAAAAACCAAATGCAACTAGAAAAAAACTATTTATTTTACTTTTCATATCCTGAATTTATTTTGTAAATATCGACATAATTTCATAGATTTCGCGGCTTACAATTAATGAAATCGATTTTGATCTATTTGTAACGTACTAAAAATCAATTCGCTCATCATTTCATACTAAGATCTATTCTACAAAATTAGATTGTTTTTTCGACTTAGTGAATTCTAAATTTTGCATATTTAATAATGCTCCCTTTCGCCGTAAACAGTGTTTCATAGTGAGTTCTGATCTGCAAGGTTTCTCTTTCCTCATCGGATCCAAGGAGATGAAGGTCCTCATAGATATTCCAGCTAATAATTTCGTGTGGATATTTGTGCTCTTTGATTTGTTCTTCACTGTATTCAAATAAAATAGAACTATCCGTTTTCAAATGAATAAAACCACCGGTTTTCAAAATTTTTCGATATCTCTCAATGAATGGTTTTGCTGTTAATCTTTTATTCGGTTTTTTGCGTTGGGGATCAGAAAAAGTAAGCCAAATTTCATCTACCTCATCTTTTTCAAAACTATCTGTAATAAAATCCACTTTGGTCCGCAAAAAGGCCACATTTTTCAAATCTAATTCAAGCGCCTCTTTGGCTCCAATATACATTCGCGCTCCTTTAATATCCACTCCAATATAATTGATAGTTGGATTTCGTTGAGCAAGCCCTACAGTATATTCTCCTTTGCCACACCCTAATTCAACAACAATAGGGTTGTCGTTTTTGAAATAATCTTGTCTCCACTTTCCTAAAAGCGAACATTTTTCACCTAAAGGCGGCTGAATAAAATGTGGATAATGTTCAACAATTGCAAACCTTCTCAATTTATCTTTTCCCACGATATCCGAAATTAAAAAACCATTTTAAGTAACATTTCCGAAAGCTGACTAATCGCTTGATCAATTGCTTGTTTCAATATATTCGTTTTATCGTCAATTGCTTTAACCCGAAGCACTCCCCCATCGATTCCATATTCAAAATATAAATAATCAATTTTTTCGATGAATTTGTATTCTTCTTCTGCGTCAAAATCTTCCATTTGCATGCCATTTAAATACACAAACCCGCTTATAGGTTTCATTCCAAAATTCGCACATCCTTCAGGGACTTTGATTGAACCTTTAGCCGATTTAAATTTTTCAGAAGTATAATAAAGAGCATGTGAATCAAACACTTCTTTTTGCAACAAACTTATGCCGGGAATTCCCAATTTATCTAGTTGATTTTTCCCTTGAGCTCCTAAACCAACCAATACGTTTACACTTGGAGTTAGTCCGCCTTCTTCCATTAATTCCTC
>CAIUSK010000497.1 GCA_903901805.1 uncultured Flavobacteriales bacterium | reverse complement strand
GTAAACAATCGCTCCAACCCTCCAAAGCATGTTTTGTTGCATGATACCAAGCACCGAGTGGAGTATAAATTCTACCACCAACCGATGAGGTATTGATGATTAAACCTTTCTTTGATTTTTGCATATGAGGAATTACCTTTTGAGTAAGGCTTGCGAGCCCAAAGAGATTTACTTCAAACTGCCTTCTCGCTTCTGCTACTGGCGTTTCCTCAACAGACCCATATAAAGCATAACCTGCATTATTCCAAAGCACATCAATTTTGCCTTCTTTTTGAATAATAATGTCGACTACGTTTTGTATTTCAGCTTCATTAGTCACATCCATTTGAATTGGAAATGCACCAAGTTTCTCAAGGTCTTTCATGTTTTCTATTCTTCTCGCAACAGGATAGACTTTGTGTCCTTCTTTAATTAATTTCAAGGTGGTTTCTTTTCCCATTCCAGAAGATGCTCCAGTGATTAAAATTACTTTACTCATTATTTTTAGTTTAATTGTTAAAAAATCATGAAGCAAAGTTGAGGCTAAATCATATCAACACTTTAAGACTAATTAAGGATTGTTGTATACGAATTCTCTTTTTTGATGATAATTCTGTTTTCTAAGTTTTCTGCTAACCATTATAATTTCGCATTGCGTAGGTTTTCACAATAGATTATGAGTCACTTAATTTGTCAACTAAATTTAAATCAATAATTTATGCGATTTTAATCACTTTTACTTAAATGCTTCCACATCGTAAACTTTCATCTTGTGGAAAATCAGTTCTGCTCAACAAATATAAATTTTAATTTCAGATATTCAGAGCAACTAATGGACTTTTTAGCTGATCAACCTCTCAGTTGTTACATGGGTATAAATCGCTGATTTTTTTTTTTAATCATAGGACTAACGAACGCCGAAAACTAATTCTATTTTCTTGCTTTCAGGGACGCATAATGAACCTTCAAATAACTGTTCTTGGAGCATCAAAAAATATCACTTATGCCTAAACCAGCAATCTTGGCGTTCGTTTTCGTACATTTTAAAGACCGTATTAACAGGTGCACCGTGAATCAATTGACTATTAAATTGTGTTCTTGCTAAATAATTAAACGCTCCCATATCTCCAGTATATGCTGTTTGGTTTTCACTGTTAGCATATTCGTGAATAGAGCATAACTTTTGAATAAAATCAAAGAATATCGGAGCTCTACCTCCTATTACTCCGCAATTTAATAGAGTTTCAGACCCAAACTCGCTTTCATAATCGGCATAATCGCTTATGTTATTGCGTAGATTGGCAGAATGATCCTTCATCCAATCATTATCGAGCGTTTTTGGCTCATCGCCACAAAAAATTGCTTGTGGATTTTCAATAAAATATGGATCATTAAATGGATTTTTCACCAACGTAACATCTGTTATATCGGTAACGAAAAAACTTTTGAAGAATTGGATATTTTGTTGGAGAAACTCATTGTACACAAAATACCGATAAACATTGGGATTAAATTGATGATTGTACTTTATTTTGATGAATGAAATATATTCATTTTTGAATTTTTCACAGGTTTCAGCACTAAAGTTGTTATGAAATATCACCCCTTGTATATGTTGGTCCGCAACAGATTCAGCCCAATCACGCACCAATTCATAATTATCATTATCAAGCGTTGTATTGCGATTTACATCATACACGCCAGTAATATGACATGCCATAATCAGATCAGTGTTTGGAAGAAAACGTGGAGTCTCAAAAGCCATTGGTCAAGAATTCAATAAGTTCTCTTTTTTCATGGTTGAACAAATGCTGTTCGGAATATTTCTATGATAAATATACGTTCTTAGATCAACTTTTTTTACACTAAACTGAGTGGTTGCTCTTTCGTAAAAATCTGCATCGGCGGCAAAGCCAGTTTTGAAATGAATGCTTGAAAATACTTTTTTACGTCCGAATAATGTGCCAAAGAGGATTGTTTCATCTAAATGGATGAGTTTTGTTAGGTCATTTTTATCCGGTACATAATAATCGTCATTGGTATCTACGATTGTTTCGGTTGTTGAACAAATCAAATCCACCTTTTCAACCTCCAAAAGACAAGCACTTAAATGATGTGATTTATATTCGTCGTCGCCATCAATTATCGTTATAAATTCACCTACACTATTTAAAACACCGCGATTGATTGATTCTGATTGCCCCCGATTTCTGTGACGTATATATACTATTTTATCCTCGTATTTCTCAACGTATTGCATCAAAGCCTCACGATTGGTCGCATTACTGCCATCATCAATAATAATGAGCTCGAAATTTTGAAAGTCCTGATTTAACACTGAATCAATTGCTCTTTTGATATAAGAAAAATCGGTATTGTATACAGCCATTAGCACCGAAATTTTTACTTGTTTTAACATAGTTGCTTGGTAAAATGGTTGCAGCTCAAAAATTGATACATATTAAATTCTTTTAAATCTTTCAAATAAACTTGTAAGCGTTGGTAATTTCAAGATCG
>CAIUSK010000496.1 GCA_903901805.1 uncultured Flavobacteriales bacterium | reverse complement strand
TGGATGCAAATAACTTAATTTTTTGGGGTATTGAACCCCAAAAATTTAGGCAAACAAAGCCTCAGAATCTAGATGTATTTTCTGCAATATTCTAGAGATAAAGAGGACGAAAACGGTCAAGCTTTTTTAGGCATTAACAAATATACCCCTCCCTCCCCACCAGTATGGGGGTATCCCCCCATTATTATATGTAATAAGGGGGTGTTTTCAATGGTGTGATACTGGACATGATTTTTTTCCAGAAATTTTTTTCATTCCAATATAAAGACTAGTCAATGTTTTCTTTCATTAATACTCTGTAATCAACTGATTTTTAGGTTTTATAATTAAAATGAGGCACACACATTTCTTGTTACAGATGAGGTTTTAAACGTTATAAGTATGGTAATTTGATCATAGATCCTTATTTTTATTACATGTTTAATTTAAGAGAGTTAGTTAAAAATCTGAAAGGTCTTGAACCAAGGGAACGGTATTTTCGTGTTCTTGTGTCCTATTTAATTAAAACTGGTGACATTAAACTTATGTATCGGGAACACACTTTTTCTCAGTATTTGATATCGATGGGTGAAGATCAAGGGTCTGAACAATTTAACTTCCTGATGAGACGTAGGGATGAGTACATGATAACTGTTGAAAGACTAATTATGAATCAATTACAGGTGACCTAATAACATCTTCACCTTTTGGATTGTACTGTAACTACATCCCATAATCTTTGTAATCTCTTGTTGTGAATACCCAGAATTTAGATACTCAATTACCTTCTTAATTCTTGGTTTTGAGAGGAATTTATCTTTTGTTTCAACTGATTGTACTGTACGACCTTTATACTTCCCTTTGATTCTGGCGACTTGAATACCTTCCTTTTGTCGATCAAAAATAATCTCTTTTTCAAATTTGGACATTGTCGAGAGAATGGATATCATCAGTTCAGAAAATATATCTGGTCTACCAGTATCATCAAGGTTTCTTAGATTGGGATTTCTACATTCTATGGTTATTCCTTGTTCAGTTAGATCTTTCCATACTTGGAGTACATCAATAGTGGATCGTCCTAATCGGTCAATAGAATGTACCGTTATTTGTTTTAGTTGACCGTTATCAATCATTTTTTTAATCTGTGACCCTTTTGGTCGTTCCCATAAAGGGATTAGTCCAGAACACTTGTCAGTGAATACATAATCAAATCCAACGATATCTTGAATCTGTCTATCTTCTTGTTGGGATGTACTGGATACTCTCGAATAAAGGACTTTCATACTACTATTTTTAGGTACTACACTAATAACTCTATAATCGTAGAATGTAACAGGGATCCAGAGAAATTAATTTCTACCGTCAGGACTATACCCTTAATTAGTATTGACTAGTTATAATGACGATTAGTTTTCCGAATTAAATGGTATTAAAGTTTTCGCCAGATGTCGATTAGTTTTGATGGGATTAAAAAAAGGTGTAAGTTTCACTCACACCTTTATAAATTCGAAGAAAGAATAGTTAGAAAAACCATCGAATTTATTTTTTCTTTATCACTTTAAAACTCCCAAAATTTTCGAGGTGGTTTTTGTTATCAAAACAATCAATTACTGGAAATTTTGGATTAAGTCCACGTTCTTGAAGAAATGAAATTCTCGCAGTATTAAATTGAAAAAGTATATAATTTAATTTCCTTGTGAGTCCAAATATTCCATATGTTACATTAATGATTTGAAATGGATTTTGATAAAAATTAACGAATTGTTCCTCCGTGAAATCTCTAGTAAGATTTTTCATGATTCCGCTGTATTGAGATTCAAAATACATCAGTTCGTAATGATCCAACTCAGATGGAGGATTATTTAAATAAAATTCTATATACCTCTCTAATATCTGTTTTGTTAATTTTGGACGCTTTCTCATCTGACTCATTTTCATTCTACTATAGATTCTCTCAGTTTCAT
>CAIUSK010000495.1 GCA_903901805.1 uncultured Flavobacteriales bacterium | reverse complement strand
GACCGATCAGCCAAAATGAACTCCGTGCTGCCGCCGCCAATATCCATGATTAAGGATGGAATATCAAAGTCTATCGTTTTACGCACTCCCTGATAAATATAATCCGCTTCCTCATCGCCAGTTATAACGGTAATCGAAATGCCTACATCTTTTCGAATACGTTCCACAAATTCTTGTTGGTTTTTAGCATCTCGAATGGCACTCGTACCAATGGCCGTAATTTCAAAAGCGCCGAATGATTCTGAAACTTTTTTGAAATGTATCAATGCTTTTTCTGCTCGTAAAATCGCATCTTCCGCAATCATTTTTTGATTCATTCCTCCCATTCCCAGAGCCACTCCGTCTTTTTCAGCATGGATGCGTCTCCACTTTCCTTCAATCAATTCGGCAACCAATAAATTAAACGTATTAGTACCAAGATCAATAACCGCTTTGCGCACTATATTTTTTTCATCCATTTCCAAAAATGTTTAAACGATAACCGATGACCAAATTGTAAAATTCCGTTTTTATAAATTCGAGATGCTAGTTGCACTGCAATTATGGTTGAAATAAGTAAAACCATTAAAGACATAAACAGGGTGTACGATTGACCGGCAGCAAATCCTTGTGACACCTTCACCAAAGCGACCATTGGAGAGGTAAAAGGCAAATAAAACAAATACGTTACCAAGTCGCTATCTGGAAATTGAACAGCCAAGTATCCCGCGTAAATGGACAGCCCAAATAATCCTATTAAAGGCAAAATAAACTGTTGGCCATCACTTTCCGATCCTGAACTCGCACCAATAGACGCAAAAAAAGCAGCGTAAAAAAAGTATCCAACCGTAAAAAACACCAAAAATATGGGAATCATTACCGAATAATTGATGCGGTCGTACACCAATTCTACAATTTTATTTAAGTGCATTCCTTCTGCAACGAATGCGTCTTGTGAGCCCATACCGTTCAATCCCAAATTGGCTGGATCATAGATGTCCGGAAACAAATTTTCCCTGAAAAAATACAGTCCAATCACTACAAATAACGTCCAAACTAAAAATTGTAAAAAGGCAACAACTCCAATACCCACAATCTTTCCGACCATAAAATGAAACGACTTTACGGAAGCCAAAATCACCTCAACAATTCGATTACTTTTGTCGCGTGATGTACTTCTCAAAATTGTCATTCCAAATAGGAAGATAAAAATCATTGTCAACAAACCGAACGCAAAACCAGACCATCCGGCCAGGTGATCAATTTCTTGTTTCGGATCATATACATTGCGATAAACGACATTGAGCGGTTGTTTTATTTTTCTGTAGTCACTGATACTCATTTTTGAAGTTTCATTGACTAAAATTTCCTCAATGCGTTTCTCCAATTGAAAACGGATGCCAATTTGTCTTTCCACTGCTGGTTTATCGCGGTAAAAAACCATACACAGCTTATTTTCCAACACCTTGTGATTCACATCCAACAGCGCATCATATTGTTGGTATTCAGGCTTGCTTCGAAACGTT
>CAIUSK010000494.1 GCA_903901805.1 uncultured Flavobacteriales bacterium | reverse complement strand
TTGTGTCACTTAACTACAAAATACGGACAATGAAAGTGTTAATCGCAGGTGGAGCAGGATTTATTGGAAGCAATTTAGCGAAAAGACTCATTCATGATGGTCATCAGGTGGTTGTCTTGGATTCTTTAATACGTGGAAATAAATTAGACCAAGAAACCTTAGAAAATATTACATTATTTGAAGGAGATGTCCGCGATGAGGCACTCGTAATTGAAGCAGCAAAAGGATGTGACCTCATTTATCACTTTGCAGCCGTTTTAGGTGTAGACATTGTTGCCGAAAATCCGGTTGAAACCATGGAAGTGGAAGTATACGGAACCAAAAACATCGTTGCAGCAGCATACGCAAACAATATTTCAAAGATTATCTATGCATCTACTAGCGGAATTTATAGCTCAACTGAAATTGTGGATGACGTATTGACTGAAGAATTATTGGTTGACCCACATACTTCTTATGCCATGGCAAAAAGATACAATGAATTATACTTAAAATCTCATTTTGATGAAAGAGGACTAAACTCCGTTTCGTTGCGGTTTTTTAATGTATATGGTCACAATCAAGATAATAGAATGGTTGTTCCACGCTTTTTTGAGCAATGTTTGGAGAATGAACCAGTCACTGTATACGGAGACGGAAAACAAACCCGGGATTTCACCTATATCGATGACACTGTGGAAGCTTGTATAAGATTGATTGACTTGAAAGGATGGCATATTGTGAATATCGCGAACGAGGCAGAATGGTGTATTGCTGATCTAGCAAAAGAAATTAAGGCAGTTACCCAATCTGATTCAGAAATTATTCATGTTGAAAACGAACATGAAAAAAACGGATATGAAGTGGAACGAAGAATTGGCAGTTCAAAAAAATTAGTTGAATTAACCGGATTCAAACCAATGATCACCTTGCAACAAGGACTGGAGAAGATTTACGAAAAAAATTACAAGAACCAAACTAGCACACCATGTTAAAAGATACGGAAGTTTTTACTTTAATTGAAGCTGAAAAAAATAGACAACTACACGGAATTGAATTAATAGCCTCTGAAAATTTTGTAAGCGACCAAGTAATGGAAGCTATGGGTAGCGTGCTAACCAATAAATATGCAGAAGGACTTCCCGGAAAACGGTATTACGGCGGATGCGAAATTGTAGACAAAGTTGAACAATTAGCCATTGATCGTTTGTGTCAGTTATTTGGTGCTACATGGGCAAATGTTCAACCACATTCAGGAGCTCAAGCTAATGCTGCAGTTTTTCTTGCTTGCCTGCATCCTGGTGATAAAATACTTGGATTTGATTTATCTCACGGTGGTCATTTAACGCATGGTTCACCTGTAAATTTCTCAGGAAAGCTATACAAGCCATTTTTCTACGGAGTATCCAAAGAAACGGGCTTGGTGGATTATGATGTTTTGGAAGAGACAGCAAAACGTGAACTGCCTAAAATGATTATCTGTGGTGCCTCTGCCTATTCAAGAGATTGGGATTATGCGCGCATTCGAAAAGTGGCGGATGAAATTGGTGCAATTGTTTTGGCTGATATTTCGCATCCTGCAGGATTGATCGCGGCAAAATTATTAAATGATCCTCTAGACCATTGTCATATTGTAACCACTACAACACATAAAACACTAAGAGGCCCAAGAGGTGGTGTAATTATGATGCGTCACAATTTTGATAATCCATTTGGTTTAAAATGGCTCAATGGAAATCCAAAATCAATGGGAGCTCTGTTAGATGCTGCTGTATTTCCTGGTATTCAAGGGGGTCCTTTAGAACATGTGATTGCTTCTAAAGCAGTAGCTTTTGGTGAAGCATTAAGTCCAGAATACAAAACATACATGGCTCAGGTTCAAAAGAATGCTTCTGTAATGGCACAAGAATTCATGAAACTAGGTTATGCGATCGTTTCTGGAGGAACAGAAAATCATAGCATGTTGATTGATCTTCGTTCGAAAGGAATTACGGGGAAAGAAGCAGAAAATACGTTAGTGCTAGCAGATATTACCGTGAATAAAAACATGGTTCCTTTTGACACAGAATCACCGTTTGTAACCTCAGGAATTCGAATTGGAACTCCAGCAATCACATCTAGAGGTATCAAAGAAGATGAAATTCCATATATTGTTTCGTTAATTGACCGTGTATTGATGAATAAAGACAATGATATTGAAATAACACATGTAAAACAAGACGTAAACGCGTTAATGTCACATCGTCCTTTGTTTACCTGGTAATGATTTTTAGAGCGAAGCGAGATTGGTTTTTTGGACTAATTTGGTTATTCGTTTTTGTTCTCTATTCATTTATTGGCTTGATTGAAGTAGTTGTCAATCAGTCATACGAATCACTATTAATTCTCTATTCAATTTCTGTATTATTAGGGATTCTATTCATCGTGATACAGCGCTCCACATCTTATGAAATAAGGAAAAAAGAGGTTCTGATTTGTAAAATGTTGTTTTTCAAAAAACAAATCCCAATTCAAACCATACGAAAAATAGAACGAGCCAATGGTTTATATGTAGGTTGGAAAATGAATACTTCCTGGAAGTGTTTGGTTGTTCACTACAACAAATATGATGAATTATTAATTTCACCGGAAAAGGAATCTGAATTTATTCGTGAAATAACCCGATTAAACACCACTATTTCGCACACTTTAGTTATTCAAAATTGATAACAAAAAAAGCCGGATGTGAAAGAAAACGAAAAAATTGACCGAGACATTCCCATTCGAAAAGCAAAAATTGAATAATAAAAACGGTATCCAATACTATCATTTAATTTCTGTGGAACCAATAAACTTTCAGCAATTAACTACAACCTAAGCAAAGAAGAAGTAGAGGAAGATGTTTTATTGGCAGGAATTCCAATAACAAGAATTTACCGACCTAGAATGCTAATTGGCAATAAAAATAAATCTCGTCAGACAGAATTTATCGATCAAAAATTGTCGTTTACATTTGATTTCTTAACCCTTGGTTCGATGCGAAAATACAATTCAGTAAAAACGGACTATTTGGCGAAAAAAGTTGTGGGAAAATCTATGAATGTAAATATTAAAGAAAGCACTATTCAAATTCACTCTTTTGAATAATTCCGAATCGCTTTCATTTTTTTAAGTA
This sequence comes from uncultured Flavobacteriales bacterium, assembly GCA_903901805.1. Classification (GTDB taxonomy): domain Bacteria; phylum Bacteroidota; class Bacteroidia; order Flavobacteriales_D; family Crocinitomicaceae; genus UBA952. Next base: position 7,061 of record CAIUSK010000494.1, on the reverse strand, counting down.
ATCATTCATTAATAGAAAAGTGGATTCCCTGTTAGTTGATTATCTGTTAAGGTTTTTAAAAAAGAAATGAGTTTTTGTTTTTCTGTCGATGTTAAAGTAATACCATTTGTCAATGAAGGATGAAGTGTTTCTGAATTCTTTATTCCGGAACTGTAATGTTCAAGCACCTCATCCAAGCTCCAAAAACGACCGTCATGCATGTACGGATAGGTCAGTTCAACATTTCTCAAAGAAGGTATTTTGAATTTTCCATTATCGGAGGGATTAAATGTGATTTTTGCTCTGCCAAGATCAGAGAATACAGAGTCGAGACCGTTGTTGACAAATTGATAATTTGTGAAGAGCGGCTCCGAATGACAACTGGCACATTTTTGTTGAAACAATTCATAACCTGATGCCTCATCTGCAGTGAAATTTATTTTCCCTTGTCGAAACTGATCGTATTTTGAGTTACAAGAAACAATCATGGACATATAAATTGTTAGAGCACGGAGCAAATCTTGATCAGTAATCACATCTTTTCCATAGGCTGCTTTAAATTCTTTTTTATATGTTTCACTTTGGTTTAATTTATAAACTACGTTAGACATTGTTTCGTGCATTTCAACAGGATTTGTAATTGGTGCCACGGAAAAAACCTCGATATGATTTACGCCACCGTCCCACATAAAAGACGGTGACCAAATCATATTTGCAATAGAAGGTGAATTTCTGTTTCCCAAAGCTCCGTTAACACCTGCGCTCAAAGCGACATTATGACCCGCAAAACCATGAACTTGGGCGTGACAAGAATTACATGAAATAGTTCCATCATTTGATAATTGCGTGTCGAAGAACAATTTTTTTCCAAGTAAAAACCGGGATTTGGTTAATTCATTATTTGTGAAATCATATACAGGAGTCGGAAAATAATCTGGATAAGTTAACGCAAATGAATCAATTTCCCCTTTCTTTTTTTGACAGGAAATTAAAATGGAAACAAAAACTAGTAATAAAGTTATTTTCATTAAAAAAAAGAAATAGAGCCTAACCAAAAAAGTTAGGCTCAAAATAGTAAATATCACTCAACAATATGATCGAACACAAAGCCATTATGGAAATCACCAGCCATTTGGTGAGCCAAAGAACCTGGCATCGTAACCGAACTCGTTCCGGCACAACTTCCTGATGTACACCAAGTCATTGCCGTATTAACTTTAAAGTGAATTTCACTCGTTTTGTCTTTGGTTATTGTCAATGGGTTAGAAGAAAAATCAACTGTTTTTGTGGCAACAACATTATTTGGACCACTAAAACCACCAAGGTGAAATGCAAACGTTCCAGATGTAGATTGTGGGGATGTGCCCTCAGCTTTAATCATAATGTAACCAGAATTCCAACTCCAAAACATATTGTTTGTTGTGGAAAGTGCGCCAGATTGAGCCCCAGAAACATTTCTCAAACTATCAACACCCAACGTGTAAGACAACTCGGTATATTCTCCGTTCGGAATGGCTCCTAAATCAAGAGTTGATGACGCTGGATTAGATAAATCTACTAGAAAATAACTTTCTGGATGAATCCACCAAGATCCATCTGATTTTTTTAGTTTAAAATTGGAAATGTAGTATTTGTATTTCGAAAAGGTCATTGTATCTCCATTCATTGGATGAACATACGTGGTATTTAAACTAAATGGATCTGTGCCCATACCCCAATGATGTTTTAAGTTAATTGTAACTTGACCATCTCCTTGTTGGTCATGATCATGTTTTTTACATGATGTAAAAAATAAACTAGTTAATAGTACTATCGATAGGTAGTAAGAAATTTGTTTTTTCATTTTTTCTAAATTTTATTTGTTTTTAATTAAAAATTGTTTTATTTCAGGTTTTTCCTTGATTTTTTTTATACATGAATACATGTCGTAAAAGTATTTCACCAATAGAAGGAATAGAATACTATCTATTATAATGACTAAATACATCCGAATTCTATTGCGGTAAACAAACCAAGTTTACTAATTTACTGGTCTTTGTTCCATCATGATCAATTTCTACATCAACAGAAACTTGGACAACTGTTGTATCCGTTACGTTATTCACCCAATGTTCATCAAAAGCATAAGTTTCTTGATGGGTTGTGTTTGAAGCTGAGTACAAAATAGCATTCGTTGATACATCCTTTAATGATAACGCATAACCATGCAATTCACCCGTTCCAACAATTGTTCCGTGCATGTGCAGTTCAGTACCGTATGCAAGAGTATCGTTCTCCATTGGTTCCATTAAGTTAATGGTTGCGGTCACATCTTCATGTTTATGACACGATGTTAATCCAATGAATAATGCACTGGAGATAAGAAAATAATTAAATGTTGTTTTCATGTTTTTTAATTTTTGTTTTTAATAAATAAGTTATTCCGGCTTCCATACCGAAAGTTTGTTTAATTGATCGATCATTCAGGTTTTGGAACAATGGAACTTGACATTGCATGGAATAGAGCCAACGATATCCTATAAGATTCAAACTAGCTTTTGGAGATAACACAAATCCCTTATTACTATTCAGAGATAAGACTTCACCATCCAATAAACTGGGTTGAAAATGGCTATAAATAAATCCAATAGAAGATATCAATCTTCGCATTCCCATTTTCCTATTATTTACAGCAGTTAAAGTTGCTTGGGTTGAATTTCCGTATTTGTACCCAGTATTATTACTTTGTTTAAACGCATAACTCAATTCGTTTTGAACACTCCATGATTTATTCAACGTGAATGTGTAGTTTAAAATAAGTAATTCCTCCCAAGCTCCAGTTCCAGGATATAGGTTTTTAATTGCGCTTGAATTAGATCCCACTCGACCAGTGGGTAATTTAATGCCAAAACCACAAGAGAGAAAATGAATTGTACGTCCGTTGGTGTCTTTTTTGTGCCAAAGTATTCCATTTAGCATCGCCATAGGATCACCCAATCCTTGAACCAAATCATTTCCTAAATCTCTTTTTTGGAAGCCAATCTGGTAGGGAATCACTCCAATTACTTGAATTTTTTTATGAAATTGAAAACGAAAATTGATCTCGTTACGAAACAAGTATTCTCGTGAATGCTCAATTCCATCCATTAAACTTTTAAAAGATTGAACCCCCGTTTTAACTCCTAGCATGTGGTACTTGGTGGAAGCGAATAAGCCAATAGTTGCATTACCACTTACCCCTCCACAAATATCACACGCGTTTGCTCTACTACTTACAAGAAGTAGTAGAATCACACTGTATTTTTTCATGTGTTATTTTTTATTTGAACCTAATTTTTATCTGAAAAATTAAGCCAAACAAGGGGGATGAAAAATGGGGTAAGTCGCCCCAGGTAGGAGGTTTTTTGAATAACTAACACAATTTGTTGTTTCAATTTGAAAAGAAAAATTAGATGAAAATGCTATTTTTTGAGGTACAATGAATGCACTTCCTTCCATTAACTTAATTGTGTTTTTAGATTGCTCCTGCTTTGATTTTTTGACATTCAGCTCATCCTCCGCTTTTTGTAATTGCTTTGCTAAATAACATTTACCATTACATTTCATTAGAGGTTTATCCTTGTTCTCACATTCTAACCGTGTAATTTCCTGTTGATTAATAAAAAAATTAACTTGCCAGAAAAACGAATAAACTAGTTTACTGGTTAGAAGTAGAAGTAAGAAAATTACCTTGAAGGTTTTCACAGAACAAAATTAGGCAAAATTGTTTAACTAGAACATATCCATAGTTATAAACTGACATTCAATCCAATAAATAAATCTTGTCTCCATTCCGAATTTGAAAAAGAATAGTGCTTTAAGTATCCACATTCATAACGCGTAAAAATGGCCATTCGACTGGTTAATTGAAAGGAATACTCAGGTAAAATTGTAAAGGAAAATCCATTGGTGTAAAACCGATTCCAAATAGGAATCTTCATTAACGACTTTGAATTACTATATTGAAAATTAAGTAGAAATAAAGGTTCGACGCTTGTGGAGGCTGATGACCTTATATCATTCACCAACCTTATCCGCCAATCCAAACCTAAACCTGCCGAAAAAATAAATCCATTGGAATTATTACAAATAAAATACTCAGCACTCGATGTCATATCATAGGCATCTTTTGTAAACAAATAAAGTGTTCCATAACTTCGTAAACGGCTTGAAAATCTAAATTTATTTCTTATTAGTGGCGTTTGATATCGAATATTTGAAATTGGATAAATGTACCGATTTCTTATGCTTCCGAAATCGATAGAAATTGAATGATGCTTAAATTCATTGTTCAGTTGAGCATCGTAATATTGACCATTTAAAATAAGAATTAGCAGTAAAACAAACTTTTTCATGGCGATACTTCGTTATAGGACGATCCTATTTTTACTTCATCAAAAAATATGGTGTTTTCATGAACTGGATTATTTTTTCCTCGATATTGCCCGAATTTAAAATAATTTCCATCACGATTAAACAAATTACGCTGGTAATATTTATTATCAATTCCATTGAAAGGAGTTTTTAATTCACCATCTACCCATAATTCAAGAAATGCTGTTTGGTTATCATTCCAATATATGTGAGCAACTACATCGTACCATTCACCTTTTAATATAGATGTTGGACTTCCAACAAGGAAAGTATGATTATTGGATTGCGGATTATCGTTCATTTTTATAGCTAATTTTCCATTTACATAAACTAAGGCAATAGGAGGAGAAGAACCTCGTAAATTCGGGTGCGGTTGCCAATTCTCGCCTTGGGAATAATTTGGTAAATCCTGCCATTGGCAAATAAGATTATAACTAGAATCTGTATAATTAGGATCAATTAAAAAACTAAAACCGTAAAACACATCTGTTTTATATTCAGCACAATTATAGACGGCTAGTTCTGCTCTATATCCATTATTAATATAATCATCGGGTCTTAGGGTGTTTTTTAGCGCATAATTACCTTTCCTTACAGGATTTGTTACTATTATGGTATTTATACTTGTATCTGGAATTAAATAATGAAAATTGGAAAATGTTGCGTTTTCGAAATCACCATTAAAGTGTATTAAGGTGCCATTCGGTTCTGAAGATGGTAGTTTTCCACAGGATGAAAGTAAAAAAAGAACAAATATACTAACCAAATACAAGCTGTTTTTCATTTCGTTTTATTGATTTAAAATGAATTACAATTATTGCAATAAATATTCTTTTCAGCTAAAATTCTACGCGCAATCGATTTTCTAGCCTCACCAAAAAGCTCTAAACGCGCGTCTTTCGATACCAAAGCGTGCACAAACAAATAGGTCGATTTTTCATTTTCAACAACTCCCATGTACCACCCAATATCAGTATCGTCAGTAAATCCCCAACCTGTTTTTGCATACAATGTGGCTCCACCTCTTTTTTCTACCAAAAATACTTTTTTCATTGTCTGAGTGGTTTTCTTAGCCAATTTCAATTCTTCATTCCATAAAGCTTTCAAAAATTCCAATTGCTGCAAGGGAGAAATGCGTAAATCGCCAGACAACCAAAATTTATCTATTCCTCCTCCTACATTTTGATTTCCATACTTAAATTGAGCAAGGTATTTTTTCATGTGCTTCTCCCCTATTTTTCGAGCCAATTCCTGAAAATACCAAACGGTCGAATTTTGAAATGCCTCTCTCAAACTTTGATCTTTGTTCCACGCTTGATTTTGATACGTTGTTCCATTCCATTTGAATTCTGTTAATTCATCTTTCAACTCTCCTGTTTCCAAACCAATTAGTGAATTTGGAATTTTAAACGTAGATGCTGGAATCAACATGGTATCTTTTGAAATGCCTTTATATTCAATCAATTTATTCGTTTTCAAATCCAATAACAAGAAAACTCCATCCGCCTGAAGTGAATCCAAATAGGGTTTATAATCAAGCGTAGTAACATCCATTTTATTTGAAGCTTGAAAATTCGAAATCGCCTCTGAATTTTTACAGCTGTTTGTAACGACAAATGCTACTGAAAATAAAATCAAATAATTTTTCATCCTAACTTTTCAATTAATGATTTCCCTAACTGGTCATAATCTATTCCATCGAAATTGCCGGAAGACATCATCAACAAAGCTGAATTTGATTCAACGTGCTGATTAATAAAATCAACAACTTCATTCGTGTTTGTTGCTACAGTAATCCCTCCACCAAATCCTTCGAAAACTTGATCAATCGAAATCGGCTCTAACTTCTTGTGGGCCACAACACTTGGACTAAAATAAACTAAAGCACAATTAGCCATAGCCATACAATTATAATAATGCGGTAAAAACTCCTTTTTAAGGGAGGAAAATGTATGTAATTCCATGCATGCAACCAATTTGCGAGAAGTAAACTGTTCCTTCACCGCTTTTGTTGTTGCTTTTAATTTAGAAGGTGAATGAGCAAAATCTTTGAACATGATAAAATCGTTAGATTCTACCACTTTTTGTAATCTTTTTCCAGCACCCGTGAAATTATACATGGAAGTTAAAAAGTCTTTATTGGAAATACCGATTGCTTCACAAACTCGCATGGCTCCCATTAAATTCTGCAAATTATGTTCTCCAAACAATTTTAAATCGTAAGATTCAGAATTCATATGCATACACGTTCCTGATTCCGTTACCTCGTAGCTTGGTGTTGAATAAGATATAGCCTCAACATGATTTTGATGTTTTGCAGCCAAGGTGACAATTTCGGGATCATTTTCATTGTAGATTAATTTTCCGCTAGGCTCAATCAACCCGCAAAAAATATCAAATTGAGAAACGTAATTTTCAAAAGTCGGAAATACATTGATGTGATCCCAGGCAATTCCACTTAACAAAGCAATATTGGGTTTATACAAATGGAATTTAGGCCGACGATCAATGGGTGAACTTAGATATTCATCCCCTTCCAGAATAATTACTTCAGCATTTTCCGAAAGTTTAACCATGCAATCGTATCCTTCTAATTGGGCTCCAACCATGTAATCAACATCTTTTCCAAGTTCACGACAAGCATGTAAAATCATAGAAGTTATGGTAGTTTTACCATGACTACCACCAAT
>CAIUSK010000493.1 GCA_903901805.1 uncultured Flavobacteriales bacterium | reverse complement strand
GAGGCGATTAAGTTGAAGGCAGCCAATATAAACACAAATACAAGGATGCAGATTACAATGATTTTTTCGGTTTGACTCGTTTTAAAAATCAGTTCGTTTTTCTCATAACGGGATTGAACTTTAAATGTTGGTCCAACAACCTGCTGAATTTTTTTCTTGACCTCCTCCGGATTGCAATTTTCTTTCAGATCAATTAAAATGGAGGATAATTCATTTTCGTATTGCAACAGGTTTGATGCAAAGTCAAAAGAACAAACAACTACTTCCATGTTAACTTCCCGATTGTAATTCATGATCGCGCTAACAGTTGCGTTTTCTGTGTAAAATGGATTTTTACCAGGACGAATGGTTAATTTTCTTTTAGGGGCAAAAAATACGATCGGTTCATAATTGTTCTCCTGATCGAGTTGTATTTGTAATTTTTCTAACAAACCTGCACCAGGAAAAATAAAACTAGTATAATCGGTAATTTGCCGATTATGTAATAAATGTTTGTTCATGTGAGCCATGGCCAAAAAACTTGAGTCTACACCCATTAGTTTTGCATTCACCCAACGATCTCCATTTTTTAAAATTACTAATTCATCAATGGTTCGGGATGTTGACGCTATCTCTGAAATACTTTTGAGTTTTATTGCGTCCAGCTCAGCGGTGTTAAATGTTTTCGTGTTTGCAGGTAAGATGGTTAAATCGGTGTCAAATTCCGAATACATGCGATCAATCATTTGCTCAATACCATTAAAAGCTGAGATTAATATAACCAATGCAGCAGTGGTAATACCAATACCGATGATAGAAATAGCAGTGATTAAATTAATTGCATTTCTCTTTTTCCAAGAAAACAAATAGCGTTTAGCAATGAAATAAGGAACGTTTGTTGCCAATTTATTTTTTCAATAATTCATTTATTTCCTCTGCATAATCCAATGAGTCGTCAATGAAGAATAATAATTCCGGAGTTTTTCGCATGTTGCTAAGCCTCTTGGCAATTTCCATTCGGATTTTTCCTTTGTTATGATTGATATTATCCAAAACAACTTTTTTATCGGGTCCGGCAAAAATACTGAGGTAACAACGGGCTAGCGATAAATCGGAGGTAACACGTATGATTGTGACGCTAACCATACTGCCCATGCAGATTTCATTGGTGCTTCGTTGAAGATAAGAAGCTAATTCTGATCGAATGGCTGCTTCAATTTTATGTTGGCGGATTGATGACATAGGATACAAAGGTAACAATTCGCACGCAATTTATGCCTTTCAATTTCGTTTAGTGTATCTTTGCCGCATGCATTCGTGGAGAGTAATTTATAAGTACACCTTTCGGTATAAATTTTTGGCATTTATTACCATTGCAGGAAATCTACTTTTTACAGTATTTAACTTACTGTCATTGGTTTTGTTTATTCCCTTTTTACAATTGATTTTTAAATCGAAAGAATTTCAACAACCAATTCCAGAGCCTAGGTATTCTGGTCATATTGCTGATTTGACCTCATATGTTGCTGATTGGTATAATTTTACAATGCATGAAATGGTTTCAAACGATCCCAAACAAGCTTTGTTATTTGTTTGTATCTCTGTTTTTATTGCCTTCTTTTTGAAAAACACTTCTCGTTATTTGGCCATTTGGTTTCAATCTGAATTACGCATGGCCGTTGTGCGTGATGTGCGCGATGAATTATTTTCAAAAGCGATGAATTTACCGCTCTCTTTTCATTCACAAGAGAGAAAAGGTGATTTGATGGCAAGAATGAATAGCGATGTAGGTGAAATTGAAAATGGAGTGGTGGGTATGTTGGAATTGATTTTTAGAGAGCCTATTTCTATTATTATTCATGTCGCATCCTTGCTCTATATTAGCCCTAGTCTAACCTTGGTTTCCTTTTTTTTACTTCCTGTAACTGCCTTTATTATTTCTAGAATTGGTAAAAGTTTAAAGCGCACAGCAAAAAATGGTCAGGAACAATTAGGATTATTATATTCTGCGATGGATGAAAGTCTGGGTGGAATCCGCATCATTAAAGCATTCAATGCAGTGGATTATATGGAGCGTCTTTTTCGGTCAATTAATCTTCGTCATCAACAATTAGTTACGCGAACGTTTCGTAAGAGAGATGTGGCTCCACTTCTGAGTGAAACATTAGGTGCAGCAGTGATGATGTGTTTAGTATGGTTTGGCGGATCCATAATTTTAGATGCAAAAGCAGGAGATGAAGCCCTGACAGGAGAGTTGTTTGTTACATTTATCATCATCTTTTCTCAATTATTACGTCCGATTCAATCTGTTTCTAATCAAATTGCCGTATTACAAAAAGCACGGGTGAGTATGGATCGGATAAATGAAGTTTTAACTTCGGACTTGCGTGTTTTGGAACCGGAAAATCCACTCACACCAACCAATTTTACCCATTCCATATCATACAATAATGTTTCATTTCGTTATGGTGATGAATTGGTGTTAAAAAATGTTTCTTTTACCATTCCAAAAGGAAAAACAGTGGCTTTAGTTGGTGAATCGGGAAGCGGAAAATCAACAATTGCAGATTTATTACCTCGTTTTTATGACCCCGAAGAAGGGAATATTACAATCGATTCAATTCCGATACAATCCTTTAGGACTTATGATTTGCGGCAATTTATTGGAATAGTTTCTCAGGAATCCATTTTATTTAATACCAGCGTTTTAGAAAATATTGCCTTTGGAGATTCTTTCCCAGATATAAATCGTGCTATTCAGGCAGCCCAAACCGCAAACGCGCATAGCTTTATTTCTCAATTGGAATTGGGTTACAACTCAATTATTGGCGAACGCGGAAATAAACTATCGGGTGGACAAAAACAGCGCTTGTGTATTGCTCGTGCCTTGTACAAAAATCCGGAAATACTCATCCTTGACGAGGCTACTTCCGCATTAGACACAGAATCTGAAAAATTAGTCCAAGAAGCTTTGGATAATTTGATGCGGGATAGAACTTCGCTGGTTATTGCACATCGTTTAAGCACCATAAAAAACGCAGATGAAATAATCGTCTTATCTAATGGCGAAATTACTGAAAGAGGAACTCATCAAGAACTCTTGGAATTACAAGGCTCCTACTATCGTTTGTGTTCATTGCAAGGAATGATGTAGTAATTTTGTTTAATGATTTATTAAAAAAGTTAAACAAAAAGAAGCTTGCCGTGTTCTATTAAAAAGTATTCCATGAAAATAAATGTAGATTTAACCGAATTATATGACCAAATAGGCGATGAGCATGTGCTAACTTCCTATGAAACACCAATCAGACCAGATGCATTTGTTAAATCAGATTCAGAAAAAATCGCTGAGATAGCTACTCATTTTAGGTCAATAATGGAGGTTTTAGGATTGGATTTAACTGATGATAGTTTGCAAGGAACTCCACACCGTGTTGCAAAAATGTATGTTCAAGAAATCTTTTCGGGATTAAATCCTTCAAACCGACCATCGATTGCATTGTTCGAAAATAAGTACCAATACAACGAAATGTTGGTAGAGAAAAACATCTCTTTTTACAGCAATTGTGAACATCATTTTGTGCCCATTATGGGTAAAGCTCACGTGGCTTATATCTC
>CAIUSK010000492.1 GCA_903901805.1 uncultured Flavobacteriales bacterium | reverse complement strand
GTTGAAGACAGTAAACTAGTTCCATTTGGACTTAATCGAGCAACGTAGATATCTGCTCCATTAAATTCCAACGAGTTTTCTAATTCATTTGGTCCTCCATTGTGTGAATTATCATAAGGTGCACCCGCCATTGGGAAATTAACGGAGGAAGTTACTCCATAAATGTATAGTTCTCCATTGGGAGCAGATACAATCGAATGGGGTGTTTCATTTCCACTTCCCCCAAGATACGTTGAGTAAATAATGGAAGATCCGGTTGCATTATATTTTGTGATTCCAACATCCATTGGAAAAGTACCTGTTCCGGAATTATACGAAACATCATATGCTCCGGTTGAAAGTGGATAGCCCGTTCCAAATACAATCCCCCCCCCAAATAAATTACCGTTAATATCAGGGGTTGCAGTAAATCCCCAATTATCGGCTGTTGAACCCGTGAAAGTGGAAAAGGTTAAACTTGGATCAATAATTAATTGCTTGTTTTGATCGTACCCTTCCGGAAAATAAAATCCAATGGTATCACCAACTAACTCGAATAAACAACTAACATTTTCTTTTTTACCAGAATCATCAACCGTCCATGCAATGGGCTTTGATTCAATAATTTCACCAAATCGATGAGCAACAACCAATTCACCATTTTCATTCAATCTTATCGAATTCGCACCTGCCAAAACAAAGCGAATTTGATTGGAATTCCCATTAGGTTGAATAGCAAAATTATAACTTAACTGACCTGATTGAGTAGAATAAAAAAGATCAATTTTGGGGTAAAAATCTAAATAGCTTACGTCTTGAAAAGAGTATATATTTGATTTCCATTTGGAAGTATCAGTACCCAAAATATAGTTGCTGTAATGAATACTCGGATTTTTCTCTTGTTTAATAACGGCTGAATTCGCTTGTAAAAATTGTTGTTTTATGACGTGATACGCGTTGCCTATTTTCTTTTCCTCGGATTCGTTGTGATGCTCCGAATGATTATGACTCATCACATCCGTTAAGTAGAACGTCAATTGATCAGATTCTACATAAAGTTTCCCTTGATTTATATTTATTGAATATTGAATACGCTCATCCCATTGCCCACGATTGGGAGTCATCCAAACTTCTTGACAATAAAAGTCAAAAGAAAGGAGCATGATGAAAAATAAGTTTAGCTTTTTCAACCTATCCATTAGGTAAATATACAACAATAGTTATACGTATAAAACTCGTTTTTTGTTGTATGGTTGCTTTACTTTAGAAACATTAACTTTCTAGGACAAGGTTATTGATTGCAGAAACTCTCTTTTCGTGGCATCTTCTTTGAATTTTCCAGTGTAAAAACTTGTTACAGTGGCAGAAGATTCATCTTTGATACCGCGGGATGAAACACATAAATGTTTGGCATCAATTAATATTGCTACGTCCTCTGTACCCAAAACGCGCTTAATCTCTTCACCGATTTGAACAGTTAATCGTTCTTGAACCTGTGGTCTTTTAGCAAAATACTGAACGATTCGATTCAACTTTGAAAGACCAATTACTTTTCCATTGGAGATATAAGCCACGTGAGCTTTACCCATAATGGGCACAAAATGATGTTCACAATTGCTGTAAAAAGAGATGTTTTTCTCTACCAACATTTCGTTGTATTGGTACTTATTTTCGAATAATGCAATCGATGGTCGGTTTGAAGGATTTAATCCCGAAAAGATTTCTTGAACATACATTTTTGCAACACGGTGTGGAGTTCCTTGCAAACTATCATCAGTTAAATCCAATCCCAAAACCTCCATTATTGACCTAAAATGAGTAGCTATCTCAGCGATTTTTTCTGAATCTGATTTAACAAATGCATCTGGTCTGATTGGTGTTTCATAGGAAGTTAGCACATGCTCATCGCC
>CAIUSK010000491.1 GCA_903901805.1 uncultured Flavobacteriales bacterium | reverse complement strand
ATTATTTCAATACCATTTGTTTTAGAGTCTATTGCCGTTTTTTTTCTGGGAACATCAACATTGAAAAAAATGTGAAAATTAATAATTGGCCAATACTAATTCATCGGTCAAATGCGAAAATAGTACTTGGAAATAACGTTTTACTAAATTCAAGTAATAGAAATTATCACATTAATATGTTTGCCTCTGTAAAACTTATGTGTGACAAACCAAATGCGATAATTTCTATTGGTGATAATACGAGAATACATGGTTCATGCATTCATGCCTTTGAGAGAATCGAAATTGGTTCAAATTGTTTAATTGCCGCTAATTGTCAGATTTTTGATGCAAGTGGACATGGTACAAGTCTTAAAGAGCGAGCTGCAAGTCAAGGAAAATCAAAGCCAATTATAATTGGTAACAATGTATGGATTGGCACGGGATGCATTATACTTCCAGGAACAACTATTGGAAATAATTCAGTTATTTCCGCGGGAAGTGTTGTTCGAGGAGTCGTACCCGAAGGAGTTGTTTTTGCTGGGAATTATGCAAAATTCATAAAACAATTGAATGCCTAAAGAAATTGTCATTTTAACCGATTATCTCGGGCGATTTAGTTCCAAACAAAAATCAAATAAATATCGTTCAGGAAAAGATATTGAGCTGATGAAATTTTATTTTAAGGATTCAGGATATGATGTTTTCATTTATCCTATGTTAAAAGCAATTGATAATATTAAAAACCATCCAAATTCATTCGTTCTATATTGTTCAGCAGAAGATCCGGGTTTAAGATATAAATCGTATATTGAGGATATTATTTTTCACCTTGAAAAAACCGGAAATAAGCCAATTCCGTCATTCGAGTTACTCAAAGCTCACGAAAATAAGAATGCAATGGAATTGATCCGAAAAAGATATAATCTTGATAAAGAAAATAATTTTGACTCAAATGTCTTCGGTACTTATGAAGAATTACTTCAGTTTGTTGAGGAAAAATTAATTGATTACCCACTTGTTTTGAAAAAATCAACAGGTGCATTGTCACGCAATGTTTTATTAGTGAATACAACCTCAGAACTTAAGAGGAAAGCTAAAAAACTATTCCAGAAAGATTCACTCAAAATCAGAATAATAGAGTATTTAAGGCGAATTAGACATAAACATAATTATTCCGGAGAATCCTTGCTTCGCGATAAAATCTTGGTCCAAAAGTTTATTTCAAGCATTTCTTTCGATTATAAAGTGCTTGTTTATGGTAACAAGTGCTTTGTGTTAAAACGGAACAATCGTCCAAATGATTTTAGAGCAAGTGGAAGTGGATTATTTGAATATCAAAAAGAAATTTCTCACGATTTACTTGAAGAAGCTTTTCAAACAAGAATAATATTAAAATCACCCCAACTTTCTGTTGATATTGCAGAAAAGGATGGTAAACAATATATATTTGAATTTCAAGCCCTGTACTTCGGGACAAAAACAATAGAATTTGCACCTTTCTATTTTCAAAGAAACATAGACTCTAGTTGGGAATTAATTGAACAAACTGTTCTTTTAGAAAAAGAATTCGTAGATAGTACCATTCATTTCATTGAATACGAATGCTAAAAGTTCTTTTCGTTTGTAGTCGAAAAACAGATTCCATTGTCTCCCCATTTATTAAAAGCCAAGCGGAAAGTTTGGAAAAAGAAGGAGTAAAGGTGACTTTTTTTTTGATTGAAAAAAAAGGATTGATTGGTTATCTACAGGCTTCAATCAAATTAAGAGCAATCCTTAATAAAAGTAAATTCGATATTGTACATGCACATTATTCTTTAAGTGGTTTCGTGGCTTCACTTGCAGGGGCAAAAAAAATTGTGGTTTCATTAATGGGTTCGGATGTTATCAAAAAAAATGGTTGGAGTCGTTTAATTCCCCTTTTCAATTCATTTTTTCGCTGGAGAGGGGTAATAGTGAAATCAAGGGAAATGGAATATAAAATAAATCTAAAAAATTCAGTTGTTATTCCAAATGGAGTTGATTTTAATCGGTTTTACGCGATGGATAAAAATGAAGCACGTCTAAAATTAAATTTCGAGATAAATCAGGAAATTATCCTTTTCAACGGTCATAAAAATAACTTTATTAAAAATTATCAATTAGCTGAAAAAGTGATCGATTCGTTAAACAGAAAAATTACTTTAATTGAATTAAAATCAATACCACATGAAATGTTATATCTATATTTCAACGCCTGCGATCTGTTATTGTCAACAAGCAAATGGGAGGGCTCTCCCAATATTATAAAAGAGGCAATGGCATGTAACACGCCAATAGTAGCAACACAAGTTGGTGATATTCCTTTTTTATTTGGTGAAAATTCAGGTAATTTCTTTAGTGATTTTAATGTAGAAAATTTATCTGAAAAAGTAATTTATCTTCTAAGAAATATAAATTTAAGGCATTCAAACCAAGGAAGGAATCGCTTAACTGAACTTAAATTAGAAAGTCATCAAATTGCCAATCGAATATTAGAAATTTATAAATCATGCAAGTAGGTTGGCATATAAACTCAAGTGAAATATCGAAATCAATGGTTGATGAGTTTCTTGCAACACAACGGGACCAAACATTTTTTCAGTCACATTCTTTTATTGAACTTTATAAAAAGGATAAGTTTCAAACATTAAATCTAATTGGTGTATCAAAAAATAAAGTTGTTGCTTACTGTAATGTATTAATTTTGAAGGAAAGTTATGGAATTCTTTCGAGCCTAACGTCAAGGGCAATTATATGGGGAGGACCGCTTGCCCTTTTAGATGTCTATTTTGAAGAAGCTCTTATAAAGTTGAAAGCAGAGTTAGAAAAAATAGCCATTTACCTTCAAATAAGAAATATATTTCCCATAAGTCAAGTTAGAAAAGAAATTCTTTCGTCTCAAGGAATACTTTATCAAGAACATTTTACGGTAATAAATCAAGTAACCCAAAATTTGTTTGCAAGTTACCAAAGCAAAGCAAGAAATAAGATACGCAAGTCCATTAAAAATGATTTAACTTTTCAGTTGATTACACAACATGAACAAATTGAAAAAGCTGGTATCCTTATTATCCAAAACTATAAGGAAATGAAATTACCTTGTCCAAGCATTAATTTTTTTAAACAGACAAGTTCATTCGACGATATTAAAGTATTTGGTGTATTTCACAATTCTGTATTAATTGGTGTCCGTTTTTGTATTTCTTGGAATGATTATTTATATGATTGGTATGCTGGATCTAATAAAAAATATAATTATCTCAGTCCAAATGACTTTGTTGTTCACAAAATTCTTGAATGGGGATTTGAAAATGGCTTTAACACGTTCGATTTTGGTGGTGCAGGTAATAGTCTGTCAGAATATGGAGTTCGGGACTTTAAACTAAAATTTGGTGGGCAACTAACTGAATTTGGACGAAATGAAATTGTTTTTCAGCCATTTAAATTTAAATTAGGAAAATTAGGCTTTCAACTCTTGAAGAAATTTAGAAAATGATAAAAAACAGCTTTCTGAAAAAACTCAAAATTAAGTTTGGAAAATACCTCGCAAATTCTTTTCCTCACAATGGAATAAGATGCTATGGTTTGCGCTTGTGTGGATTTAATATTGGAAAAGAAGTTTATATTGGTTCAAATTTTACTGTTGCCAGCTTAATTTCTTGGGAAGGATGTCAATTGACAATTGAGGATCGGGTGGCAATCGGTCCAAATGTTACTTTGGTGCTTTCTTCCGATGCCAATAATTCAAAACTAATGGAAGTAATTCCACCGATAGTTGGATCAATAATAATAAAACACGATTCATGGATTGGTGCAGGATCCGTGATTCTTCCAAATGTTGAAATTGGTCGAATGTCGATTGTTGGTGCTTCCTCAATGGTCAACAAAAATGTTGATGAATATACAGTTGTTGCCGGAAATCCAGCCCGTTTTTTAAAAGCAATTGAAAAAAAGTAAGAAAATTTTAATAGGTATGGGACATCCCGCCCATTTCCATCTCTTTAAGAATCTGATTCATTCTTTACCCGAAAAAGATGTTTTAGTAGTAATATCTAACAAAGACATTCTTAAAAACCTGCTTGAAGAAAATAACATAAAGTATCAACTTTTGGCTGAATATGGCAAGAAACAGAGTCCATTTTCAAAATTGATTAAATTGGTTCGAACAACATGGAATTTACTTCGAATTACAACTAAATATAAGCCAGATATTTTAATAGGTTGTCTGTCACAAATTGCTTGGGTTGGATCTTTAACTAGAAAAAAAACGCTTTTTTTTGCTGAAGATGATTTCGCATATACCTCCATTCAATGTCGAATAACCTATCCTTTTGTTACCAATGTTTTAACAGCAGAGGAAGTAAATGTAGGTCCATTTGCTAAAAAACAAATCAAATATCCTTCTTACCACAAACTTGCATATCTGCATCCGGAAGTTTTTCAGAAAGATTCGTCCAAATTAAGAAAATACAACATATCAACTCCTTTTTTTATTGTTAGAATGGTCAATTTATCTGCTCATCACGACTCAAATATTGAAGGCCTTACGGATGTCATGTTAGATGAAATCATTCAGAAATTGTCTATATCCGGAAGAGTAATTCTTTCAAGCGAGAAAAGAATGAACAGCAGCTTTGAGAAACACCTTTTACCTATTGACCTAAGTGACATGCATCAATTGATGAGTCAGGCAAGCGGTATTATAAGCGATAGTCAATCTATGACGGTTGAAGCGTGCATGCTTGGTATTCCAAATATTCGAATTAATAGTTTTAAAGGTAAAATAAGTGTTTTGAATAATTTGGAGACCAATTATAATTTAACAAAAAGCGTAACATCGTATGAATTTAAAATTCAAGATTTAGATTATATTTTAAATGCCGATATGTCTGAATTTGAAAAAAATAGACAACAATTATTAAAAGACAAAATAAATCCAACCCCTTTT
>CAIUSK010000490.1 GCA_903901805.1 uncultured Flavobacteriales bacterium | reverse complement strand
TATTAGTATTAATTGCTAACAATCTACTGGCTCAAAAAACTAAAATCAATAAGATTGAATTAATCTATGAAGTCAAATATTTAAAATCTAAATTTTATCCTGATGAAGAAAAAGTTTTAAATGTTTTTCTTCCAAAAACGTACAACAAAAATAATAAATATCCTGTTGTCTATATAACAGATGCCGGAACTCCAAATTTTGAAGTGGCTTTGAGTTATATTAATCAACTAATGGAGAATAATGTAATTCCGAAAATTATTTTGATAGGTATAGAACAAAATAATAGAAGTTCTGAATTGGATATTTATTGGAGTGATGATGGTAAAAAATTTAAAAACTATTTGTTTGAAGAAATTATTCCCTACGTCAATTCAAATTATTCAACTTCTGAATTTAATACTATAATTGGACACTCTGATGGAGCTGAATTCAACCATTTACTAATGTTAGAAAAAAATAATCCTTTTCGTGGATTTATAAATATTAGTACAAACTTAAACAATGATGTTTCAAACGAAATAGAAGAATTTTTCAAAAAGACCAATAAAAAAACATTTTACTATTTTATTTCTAATGGTAAATATGATAGTGAAGACAGAAGATTAGCAGGTAACAAAATAGATAGTCTTTACAAAATAACTAGAAATGAGAGTATAAGATTTCTAAAAAAAGATTACCGAGCAGACCATCAAAATCTTGTACCAAATTCAATGCTTGATGGAATTTCTTTTATTTTTCAAGATTATAGGAATTTAGATAGATATAGTAGTTTTAAAGACTACTCCCAAAATTATCAATCCGAAATTAACCAACGTTATGGTTTTACTCCTAATTTAGAAACTAATGATATTGATTTCTACTTCGGTAAAATTCTAGATGAAAAGAATGTAGAAGATTATGAATATTTAATAAATTTTACAAACGAGAATAATATTTCTTTTGTTATCAATTCGTTGGATAGAGCCAATCATTATTTTTATATGAAACAATATCCTCAATCTATAAAATTTTGGAATAAGACAATTAATGAATTTGAGAATATAAACTCAAGAGTATTTTATTTTAATTTCTCGAAGGCTGTCGATTCGTATTTATTTGAAAAAGACCCAAAAGGTGCTATTGAGTTTCTTGAGAAAAGTAAAAATCGTATGCCAGAATACAATTTAGAATTTGATTATTTTATAGCAAAAACTTCAATAGAAAATTCTGTGGAAGTTAAAAAAGGGAAAAATGCTCTAAAGAACTGTAAATTAAATTATAAAGAAAATAGATATTTTAAAAAGAAAGAACTTGAAAAACTCATTATCAAATAAATAACTATTTTGAACTATTTTAATTGGTATTACCTTTTTTGCTAACTTTCCCGAATGAAAGTTAAAGTATCTCAACTCAAACATCATCCACTAAACGAGAAGATTTATTCTTTATCAGGAATCGAATCTTTAAAGGAATCCATCAAACAAGTTGGGTTACTTGAACCACCAACAATTGATCAGAATTTTCAAGTTGTAAGTGGAAATCGACGATTTGAAGCAGTAAAAAAGTTAAAATGGAAAGAAATTGACGTTCATCAAATCAATGTAAAAAAGGGAGATGAGGTACTGACCCTAATACACTTCAATAGACAACGAATTAAGACCACTCAGGAACTATTGAACGAATACTTCGAACTTGAGTCATATCATCGAAGGAAAGGGGTTAAAAAGGGTCTTAGGATTCGTGGAATAGTGTCTGAAGAAATTAAGGTCACCGACAGTCAATTATCGAGAATCCTTTATGTCCACAAAAGAAACCCTGAATACATTAAGTTGATTGATCAAGGGATTCTATCAGTTAACCAAGCGTATTTGACACTTCGAAGAGAAGAAGATGACAAGAAGTCAAGAGAAACAATCAGAGAACTTACTTCACCCAAAATCGAGAAACAAGATTTATTTAAGTTTCATCTTAAGTCTTCCGAAAATATGGAAGAGATTTTATCAAATTCGGTCGACTTAGTTCTTTGTTCGGTACCATTCTGGAGGTTACGAAGTTACACATCGAATGATGTATTAGGTTCAGAACCAACTTCTGAAGAGTATGTTCAAAATATTGTTAAACATCTTTCATTAGAAGTGATGAGGATATTATCTCCAACAGGTTCTTTTTTTTTAGAGTTAGGAGACACTTTTCTGAATGGTAATCTTCAAAATATACCACATAGAATTGCAATAGAATTACAAAAGAGAGGATTTATTCAGAGGAATTCGATTGTAATTGCCCGTAAAAATCCAAAACCCTCTTCATCAAAGAAAAATCTGACTCCAACTTATTCAATGATATTCCACTTCGTTAAAACTATGGATTATCACTACGAATTGAGTTTAACCAAATCAAGTGAAAATACGAAACCGTCATTACCCCCTAGACATCGAAGTTTAAATGGGGCAATATCTTCTAAAATCACACCATTTATTCCAAATCCCGAAGGTCGAAATATGGGTGATTTTTTCACAGAGGATATTGTAAGAGTTGCAGTTTCAAATCAAAAATATTCAGAGGATATTCAACACCCAGCGAGATTTCCAGAACAACTTGTTCATTTAATTTTAAATTCAACTGTATACCTTCCATTTAAAAATAATCCAAACTATTCACCATTGGTAGTTGACGGATTTTGTGGAGGACTTGGTACGTGGAACGGAATTAAATGGTTTAATCAAAATTTAGGAACTAAAATTAGATTTGTTGGGTACGATATAAAGAAATGGTTTTAATCAATTCTTGGGATTTCTTATTTTGATATTTTTTGGGTATATTTTATTAAACTCAAATAATATTAAATGTTCAGTTATTCATCCAAACCATTAAAAGGAAGTTCAGAAATAGAAGAAAATATTGATTTTTCAAAACTTGTTAGATTGATAAGAAATCATCCTAATAAGGATATTGTATTTGAATCAACAACTTTAAGACAAGAAGGTAGAGATGTAGAATGCAGAAACTTAAAAAAATCTAAATTACCCTGGTTGACACCTAATTGTATAGTCAAGAAACGATTACTTGACAATGCAATTAATTTTAATCAAAATTTCACTCAGTCTTCGGGATACATCTATTATGACGTTGATGACTTTTCTGATATTTTAACAAAAGACGAATTTATAACCCACTACGGTCATATCACATCCCTTATCTCAAAGTCAGTAACTGGACGGGGAATATCTATACTAGTTAGAATTAACCGTAAAATAGAAACTAAAGAGGACTTCTTACTCACTTACGATTATATTAAACAAGAATATTTTCCTTCAATTAAGTTTGATGATAAAGTTAGAATATTTGGTTGTGCTTGGATTTTACCTTTTGACGAGGATGTTTTTGTCAATTACGATACTGAAATTGAAATTCCCAATTTTATAAATGAGGGTTCATCCGATGTATATATAAACCCCCCCCAACATATACGTGGTATGAACCCCTATATTGACAATAAAATTGAGAAAGAGGTTGATGCAATTGATACAGGTGTTGAGTTTGGATCCCATATCTTAGAAACAAAAGTTGAATTTGATGGACTGTATTGTATTAAACCTACACCAATATTATCGATTAGATTTCCAAGGAGAATACTTGATGGATCAAAACATAAGGTTTTTAGAAAGAATGTTCACGATTATATATCCCTCAATCCTAATGGATCACTTAATTCAACTATTCATCTTGTTGGACAAATCAATAAAAATTTTGGGAAACCTCCAATGGAGTATAATCATTTCAAAAGTTTAGTTCGAAATCAATATGAGTATATCAAGAGTAATAAGAATTACGTAAATCTGTCACGTAAAACTTTAAGAGTCATTCATTACCAGAAAAGGAGTTTAATCCCATCGACGGTTAGATCGAAACTATCAAATCAAATCAGAGGTGTTTTAGAGAGTGGATTAACCTGGAAACGAATTCGATACGTTATTAATTACCTTTTGGATGAATACGGAACTTACACGAATCAAGAAGTTGCAACTACCTTGGGGATTAGTAAAAGTACTGTTAAACGACATATATCAAATGTTAAGTCTAATTATGAAAAACAGTTTAATGGTATAGTTAATGACATTGAAAAAACTGTAATATTTTATGCAGAAAATTGATTTTTGTCCGACATCCACATATTTATTAGAATGAAGAATAAAAAAATAACGATACGAATAACTGAAAATCAACTTCGTATGATACGAGACCAGGTAATCCTAGAAGAGAAAACGAAGTCAGAACTCATTAGAGAAATGATAGATAAACAAGTACGAATCTGCCGTAAACATTTAATAGATGGAAAAAAGTAATAAATCCCCGAAATCATTGATTTCAGTATTAAAATCAATGATTAATGACAAAAAGTATAATAACCAAAAGGAGAAAGATATACTACCTCCTGTGATTCAAAGTGTTAAAATGAAAAAAAATGATATGGACTCAATATATGTAGAAATAGACCAAATGATACCATTCCAAAATAGTATATCTAAAATGGAGTATCGATTTGCAGAGAATATTCTATCCCAATTGGGTATCGACTGCGAAGAAGGTCATAGAATTGAGATTACAACGTACAATGAAGAATTAGCGAGACTGATTATATTCATCTCACGTTCGAAACCAAGGAACCTCTAAACAAACTACTCCCAATCATCTAATCTAATGTTTTGATTTTCAGGTTTTACCGAAGTAGTATATTAGTTACCCATTTATATAAGATTATGTCCCCCTGCACTGGCAATTTCTAAAGCACGCTTGGCCTCTGATTGCCCTTTTATATCTGCAAAATCGGGAATGGAATTGGTTTGTATTTTTTCAGCAAGAGTAACACTGACTTCTTGATGGCTATATCCTTTTTCATAGCAAGGGTTATTTAAAAAATGAACTACTTCATT
>CAIUSK010000489.1 GCA_903901805.1 uncultured Flavobacteriales bacterium | reverse complement strand
TGTCTTTGAGTTCTAGATTTAATCTCCCCATCGTGATAATAAATTTCAAAATAGCCCTTTCCAGATTCCATTAATTTGTCCAATGAGAATGTTTTTGGTGTGAATGTACCGTTGCCCTTCCAGTATGTTACTACATGGTGTTTTCCATCTTCTACACTTAAAAACGATAAACAGTCAAAACAAGGAGTATCTCTAAAATAATTGACAGTAATCGAATCTCCTTTTTTTAAATTCTGCTTCTTGAAGACTATTTCATTTTTTACATTCATTATATTGAATTTGGCTAACATGTGATTATTATGATATACTTGCCAATTGGTTATAGTATCACAATATCCAATGCTCTGAAAGCAAATTATAAAAAATAAACCTGTTATTATTCGAGTCATATTTGTCTGTTTAGCCTTAGCAAAACGTTTTGACGCCTGGTGAAGAAGCTGATTTCGAAGCACTTAATTTTACGCTACCTGCAACAGTTCCTTCACCCTCGCAGCTACAAGCATATGAGTTACCAGTCCAAAATAAAATAAGGGAAAATGTCAGGAAAATATTTTTTTGATAGTGTATCAACATCTAGTTACTAATTTATATGTAAGTATATTAAAGTTACTTTTTTTAAATATTATCGGTGCAATAAAAGCACCAATTTTCGTGGAGCATAGGCCTTCTGTTTCAATTTACTTTTGTCAAGTCTAATGCATGTTGGAGACGTTCACTCTCGTTTTCAAATAATCCACTTCTTCAATTGAAAAAAGTTCGGATGGAATTTCTGAAATTGAATTACAAGTCCCAAAAATTATTTCCCCTTCTAAATTATAACGAATACTTGCATATCCTTTTGATCCAACATAGGACTTGGCAGCAACATTTTTAGTCGCAAAATTCTTTGCATTCATATAATACTCTTTCCATAAACCAACCGGTACTCCATTTGAATAATATCCTGTCATATAGGGATTACCTTTTTTATCTAAAAATACCCAAAAGTCCTCTGCTTGTCCATTAACGACTCTCCCTTTTGCTACTCTTTTTAATGAACAATCCCTATCAAGGTATTTTTTTTCAATGTCTTTATTTTTTATAGTTGATATTTCTTTTATCATTGGAAGGACCTTGGACATTAATTTGGGATTTGAGTTCACACGCTGACTCCAGGAGCACCCTTGAACGACGTTTTCCCCATCAACCCAACTAGAAAAAATATACCATTCCTCTCCAACGGTAAATGTTTTTGTGCAATTTACACCGTTTGATAATTCTGTCTTAAAGACCATACTATCAGAGAAATTACCTTTATATATGTCTTCAATTTTAATTTTTATGAGTTGATAACCACCTCCGGTAACCTGTTCGTTGTTCATTGAGTCTGCTTGTTCAGTATAAGGAAATTCCTCAATTGAAAGTACCACACCTTTCACAATTCGCGTATAATTTAGATAATCCCAAACATCAAACTTCTTGTGTTCGTTGCACAAACATCCGAAAACAATATTCGAATGGATTAAAAAGTATACAGATAAAAGGAAAAAGTATTTCATTCGTTATTCATGTAGATGATTTGACAGGTATTATTCCATAAAGGAGCGCATTATTTAAAATGGCTTTTGGGGCATGTTTCTTTTCATCCAACTTTCGTGCTCTACAAATATATTATAGTGGTCAAAGAGTAAAATATTTAATGTCGCCAAAATTGAAATAATGAAAATTATTACAATTAGCTTGTCTGTCTTGCCTATTAAGTTTGGCTTATATTTGCTAGTCAAGAGCAATGCTGTCCCGAAAACAAATGAAAGTGATGCCCAAAAACTAAGGTCAAGTCCGGTATGATTAGTCGTTGTAGTATTTAAACAATGGAAATTGAAAATTGACAATACCAATAATTGGCCTACGATAATGAATATTTTTAGATTTCTAGTTCTCATTGGTTCTATATTATTCTCCCCAAAAGTGCAAGATTGTCAATTCAGTTTTGTTAGAATTTAAAATTGCAAAACCGTTTTCGAAAGTCTCACGAGTATTTCCAGGTTCAACAGCTAACCATTTCGTTTTAAAAATAAAAATTTTGTTGTCGTTTGTTTTTAAATTAGGTAAAATTCTTTCTTTTATTAAGTCTAATGAGATGTCATCATTTTTTAGTTTTGATAAATTACTTTTCGTAAACGTGTTCTTCGAAAATGTAATGCTGTCTAGGAGTTGCCAATTATTTTTTTCTGCAAATTCAATTAATTCTATGTCGGAAAAATAAAGCTGATTTTTACTTTTCCACCTTATTTCTCTTTGTCCACCCCAAGGTCCTTGGTCGTTTAATTTGTTCAAAATTAAGTCTGTATGAAAATTTAACCAAAAGCCTGCAGGTGTTGTCTTGTTACAAGAAATAAGCAAGATTGTTAGACTAAAAGTTGTCAATAAATTTTTAATAATTCGTTTCAAAATGTCTGTTTTAAGTGAGTCGTCTTTAAGGTTGCACATAACGATTTGCTGCTACCTGAAGGGCGGGCGATTCACCACAACGCGAAGCAGCCACGAAGTGAAATGTTGATGCGGAGCACTGAACCGCCAATTTATTACGGGTGCTTTTAGCACTCGTTTTTCTTTCTGTTACTTCTTTCATTTATTGTTTCGAATTTATCACTTTATACAATTTGTAATAAGCGTCAAAATAATCATTGTCCTTATGTTTCTTTGGAATAAGTTTTAGAGTGTCGCCAAGGATGGTAAATTTCTGCATTTCAAAACGATAAATCTTGTCAGACTTTCCATTTCTACTCGTCCAACTTGTCTTTGTCTCTGAATTTAGGTAAAAATGTTTATTAGTCTTTCCCCATTTCCCACTGTCTTTTATTGACCGTCCTGTATGGCCCCACTCTGAGTAATTATATGTGGAGTCGCTGAAAAGTTTAAGAGTCACGTTAGAGTAACCAAATCGTCCGCCTTGATATTCGTCAAATATTTTTTCGTCGGTCTTTGCGGAACAAAGAATTACTATCAAAAATAGAGTCAGTATGTATTTATATTGTCCTTTCATAAAATGCCTGCTAACGGTTTTCTGCCTGGCGCACGGCCCGACTCTTTAAATAAATCGTTACA
>CAIUSK010000488.1 GCA_903901805.1 uncultured Flavobacteriales bacterium | reverse complement strand
CATTTTGTCTCATATATTATCGGACTCCATATCTCAATGATCACTAAATAGAATGGAAAATAATCTATTCAGTATAACAGTTACCTTACAATTAACTTCTCGACCTCTAGAAGGTCTGAATCATTTCTTAATGAAACAAAATACGCTCCAGAAGCGATATTCAAGGGGATAATATAGGTAGTATTAGGCAATTGTATTCTTCCTTGAAAGACAGTTTGTCCGTGAGTATTAACTATTTCAACAGTCACATTTTCTTGAGTAATATTCCCAACATAAAAAGCTATTGATTCACCACTTGAAATTGGATTTGGAAAAAGTGTAAGTAAAGTTCCATCCCCTGCGAAACCATTTGAAAGTCCGGAAACTTGAATTGTTTTAGAAATAGTGTCATTTATTCCATTACATCCATACGCAATCAATTGAACTGTATAATTCCCATTATTCAAGTAGTTATGTTTGACCGAATCTATATACTCTGAAGTGCTCAACGTGTCTCCATCACCAAAAATCCATTGGTAAGAACCGGCCTGAATACTAGAATTTACAAACTGAACGTCTCCATAGTTGGTTGAATAAGCAAATTCTGCAATTGGATCCCCAAGAAATCCAAGGCAATTTGTTTTTAGAACATAACCAAATTGACCGGGTGCATTTGTCAATAATGAATCTAAAATTTGGACTTCTCCTAACATGATGTAGCCACCATCTGGTGTTAATTCTAGGTCGTAAATACCATATTCCGGATCATTGAAGTCATCTGTAGGGTAGTAAATATAATCTCTGTTCCATTTATTGACTCCATTCAAATTATATTGACTCAAGCGCAATCGTTCTTTGTATGCCATATTTTCTTCGATTTCTTCGATATAATTAAATGCGCCAACGAAAAGGGAATCTTCTACAATTCGAACTTCAGTCATTTGGCCAATAAAAAATGAAAATTCCGTTCCATAAAATTCACGTAAAGTCTTTTTCCAAACTAAATTATAATTATTGTCAAAACGCGCAATAACAGGTCTTGGTCTAAAATAATCCGTATTGGGAGGTGATCCATCTATTATAGATTCGAAATAGGAATATAAAAGACCCCCATCTTCCAAATGTGTACCGGCAAATCCACCTGGACAGAATTGTCCATCTTGAAAAATTTTATGTGCTACTTGATTCCCACTATCATCAAGTTTAATAAAATGGGTTTTTGTCCAATTCAAATTCCAATTAGAAGGATCAAAGATTTTAATTTCGTTAATAACGAGTAAAAATTCATCATTTGGAAGTTTCATTAAATTGCACAATGCCCAATCGGGTTTATAAAGTCCAATTGGAGAATAATAAAATTTTTTATCCCAGATTACAGTACCATCATATTTTAATTTAATTAAAATTGTTCCTGATGAACCATTTTGTTCATTTCCATTGTTGTCCGTTGTATTATCATGATATCTATGTGCAATTAGATATGTGCTGTCAATATTATTTATTATAATTCGAGAAAATTCATTTAAAAACAATAAACTGTCGCTTGTCCAGTAGTCCAACATAGCAAAATCATTTAATAAATTTCCATCGCCTGAAAACTCTTTAATTCTTGGGGAGTTGCCGTTTATCGAATGGTTCACGAAACAGGTAACAAAATTCCCCCTAAAGTTGGTGTCCATATCCGCTTGGCTATACATGATTCGTTGTAAACTTGAAAAATCTTCATCAAGTAACAAAACTTCTTCAGTTCCATCTAAATGAATTTTTCCGAAATTAAAAGGTTGTCTTGAACCACTCCCCATCCCTGCTGTGTAATAATAACACGAATCCGTAACATATACATCATTAAAAATCGCGAAGGTATCTTGAAAGGTATATACCTTTTGAAAATTTTGTTGCGCCTCGATTTTAGAAAAAATCAAACTACAAAAAATCAATATATATTGCGCAATCTTCATATGACAATTTCCTATTATTAACCACTAAATTAACTAATTATATCTCATTAACCTATTTACCGAAATACTTGTAATTGTAGATTATTGCCTTGAAAAATGGGAAGGAAAACTCATCCAAAAGTTGGATGTGGGGGTGTATGTGAAAGTCTAAGAAAAATAACGGAATTAAAATCGTAAATAGACGAGAAGAGAACTATAAAGATTTCAAGTTTTATAAATGACAATACTTTTTTTGAAAAATTAATTAATATCCGACTGTTCTCTTTTGAATAAATACTGTCCAGT
>CAIUSK010000487.1 GCA_903901805.1 uncultured Flavobacteriales bacterium | reverse complement strand
TTGCATTTTATTGTCCTTGATTTCCACCTTGTTTTTTCTTATTTCTGCAGAATCTAATATCCAATCTGGAAAGGAATACCATTTTGAGGTGGTATCGGCTCCGAGTGTTAATATTCCGTTTGAGACATATGTCATTTCAGGAGCAGAGAACATCCGGGTTTTAAAATCTAAGCCTCCCCATTGATAAATATCTAGCCATTTGTCTTTGTTCAATTTATCAACCTGAAATTCATCGTTGAAATAGGGTTTTAGAACTGAAATTGAATCATCACTAACTTTCCAGGTAATTGTTGGGCCTTGCGCCAAAGAAAAATAGGATAGGAATACAACGAGGTAAAAAAAGATTGATTTCATAAAGGAATAATTGATAGACAAATCTAACCAAAAGTTTTTCAGAACTTATTTTATTTTTTTACGTAAATGACACTTGATTTGAATAAATTAAAGATATTTCGTTCTGTAAGTCTTTTCTTCATGCTGATTTTATTGGCGTGTTCGGATCAATCTTTGACGGTAAAAAAAGCAGTTCCAATTGATTTAATCCAACTAAAAAAGAAAGGGGTTTTAACCATGCTTACGGAAAATAGCTCCACTTCCTATTTTATTTATCGTCAAAAGGAGTTGGGTTTTGAATATGAACTGTTAGCTGATTTTGCCAAACACATTGGTTTAAAGTTACAAGTGAAAGTAGTTTCCGATGCGAAAAAATTTCATGCCTTTTTGCAAGATGGTGAGGGGGATATCATTGCTTGTAATTATGCCGTTACCAGAGAAAGACAACGTATCCATTCTTTTTCCAACCCCTATTTAAGAACACATCAAGTGTTGGTTCAGCAAAAGCCTAACGGCTGGGAGCAAATGACGAAAGAAGAAATTCAAAAACAGCTTATTAGCGATCCTGTTCAATTAAAAAACCGAACTCTTTATGTGCGTCGTCAATCTGCTTATTACAAAAGGTTGGTTAATCTTCAGGAAGAAATTGGAGACACTATTTATTGCAAGGAGTTACCCGGCGATCCAGTGACGGAAGATTACATAAATGCTGTATCCTCTGGAGTAATTCCACTAACGATTGCTGAAGAGAACATTGCTAGAATATCCGCTAAAGAAAACCCTCAAATTGATGTGTCAACCGCTATTTCTTTTACTCAATCAATCGCTTTTGGTATCCGTAAAACGAGTCCTCAGTTAAAACGAGCCATTGATGCTTGGTTGGCAAATTACATCAAATCTACTCGCTTTAAGGAATTGGTTTCCAGATATTTTGGATCGGAAGTTTTTAAAGTTGAACCTGAACCTTCAAACGACATGACGGAACCCGCGGCGGGAGTTCTTTCTCCATACGATTCCTATTTTAAGGCCAGCGCTAAAAAACACGGAGAGGATTGGTTGTTATTGGCCGCAATAGCACACAAAGAAAGTAGGTTTAATCCCAATGCAGTAGGTCTTGGGGGGGCTTACGGTATGATGCAATTTATGCCAATATCAGGTCCACAATATAAAGTATTTCCTAATTCAAGTGCAGAAGAGCAAATCGAAGGTGGAATGAAAATGATGAAAGAATTATTACAGAAATATGCCAAGGTTCCTAAACGCGAGGATCAAATTAAATTTGCTTTGGCTTCCTATAATGCAGGTTACTGTCATATAGAAGATGCGATGAAATTGGCTGGTAAAAATGAACTAAATCCCTATATATGGACTGGTAATGTGGAGGTGATGTTGCGGAACTTATCCAAACCTGCATATTACAGAGATGCCGCTGCTCAATGTGGCGCTTATCGCGGTCATGCAGCAGATTACGCTAATACGGTTTTTACACAATACATGAAATGGAAGGAACAATTGAATCAATGATGAATCAACCCAAACTCATTGTTATTCAAGGTCCAACAGCTAGTGGAAAAACATCCTTAGCAGTAGAGCTAGCGAAAGAACTAAATTGTGTTGTTATTTCGGCAGATTCACGTCAATTTTACAAGGAATTATCCATTGGAACGGCAAAACCTTCTGCTGAAGAAATGCAAGGAGTGAAACATTATTTTATTGATTCTCATGATTTACAAGACGAAGTTTCTGCTTCACAATTCGCAACTTCTGCTGCTCAAGTTATTGAGCGTGAATTTGCTCATCAAAAAAATGTAGTGCTTGTTGGTGGGTCTGGTCTATTTATCCAAGCCTTGTGCGAAGGACTCGATGACATTCCGCATGATTCAGATTTACAAAGAGAATTAACGCTACAAGTTGAAATAGATGGATTGGGTATATTGTTAGAGGAATTAAAAATGAAAGATGAAGGTTATTTCAACCAAGTTGACTCCAATAATCCACTACGAGTAATTAGAGCTATTGAAGCCATGCGCTTGTCGGGTAAAACGATGACCGAATTAAGAAAGGGGAATAAACAAGCCAGGTATGAAAATATATATTATTTCACCATTGATTTACCCCGCGAGGAGTTGTATGCTAGAATTAATTCGCGTGTTGATGCAATGATGTTGGCGGGATTAGAGGAAGAGGCGAGTAGAGTATTTCACTTGCGGCAATTAAAATCCTTGCAAACCGTCGGTTACCGCGAATTATTTGATTTTTTTGAAGGAAAAACAACGCGTGAAAAGTCAGTAGAATTAATTAAGCAGCACTCTAGGAATTACGCGAAACGTCAAATTACATGGTTTAAAAGTCACCAACCTGGTATTTACTTGAATGGAAGCTTATATTCTAATTTAATCGAAATAAAATCCAACCTTACAATTGAAAAATGAATAATTACACCGAGTATATTGGTTATTTAGCATCACTTTTGGTGCTTGTATCTTTCCTAATGAAAAACATGACTTATTTACGCTTAGTAAATACCTTGGGTTGTTTGGTTTTTATAGCATATGGGGCCTTGCTTCCATCAATCCCCATAATTATTACCAATGCTGCCATTGTCTTGATTAATTCTTTCTACCTACTAAAGATTAGAAAAAAAACTAGTCTCTTTTAAATTTTCAGGAAAGAAATAATTGTTAGAAGTTCGCACAAAACTTAATAATATTATCCATCAGTCAATTGCAGAGTGAAAGTCTGCAAAATTCCTATTCATTAAAAATACATGTGCTTTACTCACACAAACAGTCAATAGTTTTAGTGTTAAAGATTTTCCAAGGTTCGTAATTTACTCCGTTATAATAAGAACTTAACGTAATTCTACCATAGGCACATTTGCCATTATTTTTTGTGGCGTAGAATCCCACATCAACTGTTTTGTAATCGGGAAATCCATTATCTTTTTTAATACTACTGATATTGTTGTTGTAATAACTCAGCATTTCCATTTTATAATCTGTATTATTGAATACCTTCATTGTGATTTTTTCTACGTCAGCTCGAGTTATTTCTCCTTCAAAACCTTTAAAATCATTTTTTGTGTAATCTTTAGGTGCTTTAGTTTTGTTTGTGATAGTAGTGTACATTTCTTTCTTCAAGTCACTAGCTTTTTCTATGGATTTATTTATCATAGTTTTGAATGGATAATCTTTTGAAAGTTCTTTGGTGAATCCAACCGGTTTTTTTAATGTAAAATTTGGTGTCATCATCTCTGCAAACTGAGAGAAACGATCTGCATCTTCCAAAGATGCACCCAAACCAATTGTTATACAATAACCTTTTAAGTGGTCATAGACCATTATATCAAACTCTTCAACTGAAACATTCCATTTTTTTGAATTTTCAGCTTGCTTTTCCATATAATAGAGAAATACATTATGAAAATCGCCCGAATAAATTGAATTAACTTCAAAATTATTTTCGGTATTTGTTGGAGGAATAATAACGCTTGAACCTCTAATTATTCCCGTGTTATCTTGGGTGGCAAAAATTTTATAGTTTTCTATTGATTGAACGCCACTCATAAATTTAAAGCTAATCAGAATAGATTCACTTTCTACTAATTTCATTTTTTGAACATCGTGAATTTCAAATGCTATATAAACAGGATCTGTTGAATTAAATTTTGACATATTAGTTATGGCATTTAAATCAGATTCCAAAATTGGTGCATTAGAAAATCGAATTAATGTTTGTGCGTTAAAACTTAAACTTACTAAACAGATAAGTAGTGTTTTTAAAATGAGTGTTGTTTTCATAGTTAAGGGTTTTTAAGGTTCAATTTATTTCTTGATTATGAGCTAATTCGTAAAATGGATTAACTATTTTTTTTAATTTCTCGTATAATTTCATCATATATCTCAATAGAGAAGTATGATTTAATTGTCATTGCAGTAAAATTTTTATCTTTCAAAAAATCGTCAAAAGATTCATAGCTTTCAAAACTATTGTGTGGATTATCAGTAATATTTGACCTTATCACTAACTTCTTAGTAACATCCAAGGTAATTTCTTCGTGTTCACATTTCCATTCTAAATTCCCCATTTTTTTAAAGTTTAATAAATACTATTTAGCCATCCAATTTTACACGTAATAATTGCTTCGTCTTTGTTTTTGTTTCTTGATTTCACCATTTGATTCCCTTCAGGAACGAGCGGTTTTAATTGAAAAATTACAGCGTGTCGTCGGGAAAAATCCAATGAATCATAGAGCGTTTCTGATATTTCTAAATCAAAGTTTATAGATGTCTTATCTTCCTTTAAATGTACAAAACACCTTGATTTTTTATACGTGTTTTTTAATCCAATTGTTGATGGTTCTTTTTCATAAAGTGAAATAATTTTACCACGCAAGACATATGGTTTCGATAAGGAGGGGATTTTGTTTAGATAGTTTAAACTCCCAAAAATCCCCCATGCAATTAACACAACACTAAAAACATGTAGCATAGTTTTTATGACAAAGTGTTGTTTAACAAATTCAGGGTTTCGAAAAATTACATGTAGGAATAAAAAGCTAAATCCAATGCTAATTAGAATAACATAAGGATAAAAACTAAAAATTATTACATTAATAGAATCAACAATTACGTTTGTTGGAGCCAATACCACTCCTAGAATCCCAGAAATCACAAAAACAAAATAAAGTAAGGCAAGAGGCCAAATCCTTGATTTTATGTAAAATTTAGTTGTTGACATTAATTAGGTGTTTGTTCTGTGTTTGTTGTAAATTAAAATTACAACCTAGTTTTGTAATTCAAATTTCTACAAATAACATGAGGTATATCATTCTGATCCAAGTTAATTTGTGGCTGATATGCTGCAGTTGGGGTAACTACAGAGACATGTTGAATCCAATCACTTAACAACCTGAAACTTAAGTATGGTTTCTTCTGTTGTTGCTTCAAGAATTGTGAGAAAATACGCCCCACTTTCCAGATTTAATAAATCAAACGTAGTTGTTGTATTACTCATAACTTCTAGAACTCGACCTAACTGATCCATTAGAGATATAGAAGTTATGTTTTTTCCTTGTGGTGCGTCTAATGTCAGAAAAGTACTTGCTGGATTTGGATAAACAAAATAGATTTCGTCGTCATTATTTTGAGGTAGTGAAACGGTACTAAAAGTGTAGCAATCAGACAGCCAAGTACATTGATTATTCGTAACCTCAACAGCATAATCGCCATCATTTATTGGAGTAAATTCATTCGATAGGGCACCGGTAATTGGTAAGTTACCATTACAATCAATCCATTGAAAATTATCTCCTACTGTGGAGGTTGATAGAATACCATCAACTTGAGCGATAATTGGGGTTAATGCATTTTCAATTGTGAGCTGAACAATATGGGTGCTATCACAACCATTTTGCGCTTGATACATATATTCATAGTCGGCTTCGCTGGTTAATGTATCGCCATTATAAACGAAATAATCACCCTCACAAATTGTTTGTTGTTCTGAGGTTAAAACTGGGCTTACTATCGTCAACTGCGTGTAAATTGTACTATCGCAACCACCTTGTGATGTTAAAATCGTTTGGTAGTTTCCGGATTGAGTATAATTGGAATTACCAATTTGTAAACTTTCACCATCGCACAGTGTAATCGATTGATTCAACGAATAAGTTGGTAAAATAGTTAAGGAAAGATTAACCAAACTATCGCAGCCGTCTGAATTACTAAACACTTCGCTGTATGATCCGGCAGTATTCAGTGTTTGGTTCCCAAAACTATAGATTTGTCCTTGACAAATTGCGTTGGTAGCTTGTGAAGTTTCGCTCGTACAGAATTTTTTCACATTTAATTTATATCCGTTATATGCGTTATTGTACGCGGCAAAAACGGTGTTGTCATTTCGAATTGCTAAAGCGTGTGAGTTTCCTAAACCAAGAATGTTACCATAGGTGGACCAAATACCATTCTCAAATTGCATTACTTGCGAACTGCCATTTTGAAAAATCACTGTTGGTATTCCATTCACAATCTTTAAATCAGAAAAACCTATTGAAGTTACTGAGAATCCTTGATTACCAACTAACTCCCAGTCAACACCATTCCATTTACGAACAGTTGCAGCGCCGTTAACTGAATTATCTCCATAGAAAATGTATGGAATATTGGCTGGACCAATTGTAATTTTCGGGAAATTTGCAATGCCATTAGCAATATTTGCTGTAGGTCCAACTAAACTCCAGATAGAACCATTGGGTTTATACACAGATACAACGCCTCCATTTGAATTTTGGGCAATAACGTAAACAGTATTATCTGATGCAATATTGAAGTCTAGTTGAACTGCTTGAAAATTAGTCACAAATGTTGAAATGTAATAATTCCATACTCCACCATTTAGATTCATGACTGAACATTTACCACCAAACACAGAATAGTTGCTAAATGCCACAAAGGGTTCATTCAAGCTATTAAATTTCAATAAAGCATTGTTTCCTTTATTTACGTAGCCCGTTGCGCTCCCAAAATTTTCCCACGTTGTACCATTCCATTTTTTAATAAAAATACTATCGTTTATGTTTCTATAAATAACATGAGGTATATCATTCTGATCCAAGGTAATTTGGGGCTGATATGCTGCAGCTGGAGTAACTGAAGAGGCAAGTTGAATCCAATTATTTGCAACATATTCCATAGCATAAATCGAATCGGTACCATTACTTCTAAATGCGACTACAGGATTGCCATTTTGTTTTAATTCTAAGGTGATTTCGGCTGCATTTGTACTTGTGAAATCTGGCGCTCCAACGGATGTCCATTGAGCGAAACTTATAGATACAATGAGAGAAAACAGGTTTAAAAGGATTACATCAACTTTTTTCATGGCACGTTTTTCTTGCAAGTATACACACTGAAGTTGATGCTTATAAAAATAATGGGTGAACAAGAAAACTTGTTGGGCGAAACACGTATTTATTGGGGTGAAATATTTAGTAACTGAAGGAGTTGCACTTTATAGGTTTCACTAATTGGAATAATTTCTTGACCGATTTTTAATTCATTACTTTGAATTTGATCAATCTTAAAAATGTTTATGACAAACGATCTGTGCACACGAAATACATTGGGGTTTGAAAATTTCAAGATAAATTCCTTTAACGGAAGCATGATAAGCCGTTTTTCCTTTGTGGTCTTAATCGTAATGTAATTGTCTTCAGCCTTGGCCCATAGGAAATCGTCAATCGTCAATTTAAAAAAAGTATGACCATCTTTTAAGAATAATTCGGTGATAGTGGGATTTTTATTAACGAGTGGCAATCGTGACAAACAAATTTTAATATCTTCTACTCGGAACGGTTTAGCTAAAAAGGCGGAAATATTTAATTGATTACTTTTGAATAGCACACGATCATCCACATTGGACGTTAAGAAGACCAAATTCATCTTATACCTATTTTGAATCAGTTCAGCGACATCTGTTCCATCATATGAACTTGCCAATTGAATGTCAATAAAAGCTAAATCTACGAGTTCAAATTCTTCTAAATGACTTTCAACATCCTCGTAGCGATCAAATTCTCCCACGACTTCGTGGCCTAGTTCTAGTAACAACAATCTCAATTCAATTTGAATTAAGGGATCATCTTCAATGAGTATAATTTTCATTTGAATAAAATTGGATGTTTAGTTTTGACGTTAAATTAAATCCATTTTGACCAGTGATTTTTGTGTCACTTCCAATTTTCTTCAGGAGGACAGACAATAATTCAGAACCGAAGGAACTACTACCAATTGCAGCATCAAATCCAATTCCGTTGTCCAGATAAATCAATTCTAATTTACCTTCATTTTCTTTTAACATTATTGTTATGGAAGGGTTTTCAATCTGAAAAAAAGCATGTTTCATGGAGTTTGTAATCAGTTCATTAACCACTATTCCCAATGAAATTCCTGCATTAATATCTAAGAGTTTATCTTCAAACTCGAGATTTATTTTTAGATCCGGAAGCAAGTTGGTGGATTGATTCTTTAGTTCAGATAAAATTTCTGAAAGTTTAATCTTTTCCCATTTTTTTGATTCAAAAAGTTTTTCATGAAGGCGACCAATCACGTGAAGCGAATCCTTGACTTTGATTAATTTGGTTTTATCGTTACCAACTAAATGGTTTAATTCTATCGTTAGTAAACTGGAAACGAGTTGTAAATTGTTTTTAATTCGATGATGCAACTCTCTGGATAGTAAATCGGTTTCATTTAACTTACGCTTTGCAATTTCATGATTCCGTCTTTTTAATCTGAAGGCAAGAAATAAAATAATTGAAAGAGCAATTAGAATCAAAATGATGATTACACCAATCTGTATTTTGTTTTGTTGTTCAGTACTGCGATTTTTTGCTTGTAACAATTGTATGTTCTTTTGCTTGATGGATTGTTCTTTTTCGGCAAGCTTGAACTTATTTTCATATTTTGCCATGAAATCATTCCTTTCCGTGTTGTACATAAAATCGCGCAATGAATCGTATTTTTTGTACCATTCGATGGACTCCTTGAATAGATTTTGATTTTCTTTTAATTCAGCTAAGGATTTATAGAAGTATTGAATCCTTTCATTGTTTGAAGATTTTACTGCGAGATCTAAACCTACTTTGTACGCTTTTTCAGCTTGAAGAAATTGGCCCATTCCTTTATAAATTTCACCCCTTGAAAACCAAATGGTTATTCGGGTGTAATTGTCATTTCTAGGAACAACTAATTCACTTCTTATATTGTAAATCAAAGCTGAATCAAGTTCTTTTAATTCGATAAAAAGCCCAGAAATACTTGCGTTTGCAATAGAAATCATCAGTGAATCATTATATTTTATCCCGAGAGCTAATGATTGTTTATACGTTGATTTAGCGAGATCAAGGTTGCCTAAATTCTTATAACATATGCCAATGTTGTTTAGTGCTTTTGAAATTCCTTCCCGTTTATTCGCCCGATTGAAATATTGAATAGCATCGCGATGTGCGGAAATAGCTTTGTTGTATTCAAATTGATAATAATAATGTGCTCCTAGGTTATTGTAGGCATCACCTAAATCACTATAGGCAGTAGTTTTTTTTAGTTTTTCAATTCCATTAAACAGAAATATTCGTGCTGAATCACTTTTCATTTTTATATCGTAATAGATTCCTATTCGATATAGAGCTCCGCCTTCGCCTGCGATATAATTGATTTTTTTTGATTCGTTCAGAGCTCGTTTAGCCAACAGAAAAGCCTTGTCTAAATCTTGATCATAGGTTTCATAAAATGTAGCATTCCATTTATCAATTTGACTTTTGTTGATTTGACAATTGACGCCAAATATGCATGAAACAAAAAGTCCTAAAAAGAAATTTTTCATTTGATATGTTGAAATACCAAGATACTAATTGTTTTCTAGAAAAACATTCTTGAATAAATAATTTTTTGGGTGGTTAGATTCAGTTCCAACTAGTCCCTTTCTTACCGTCTTTTACAACGATTCCTGCTGCAGCCAACCCGTCTCTAATTTTATCCGAAGTTGTCCAATCCTTGTTGGCACGCGCTTGTTGACGCAAATCTAAAACCAAATCCATTACGGGATTCAATTTTGAATCGTTATTGGTCGAGGCTATTTCTAGTCCTAACACATCGAAAATAAAATTTTTCATTTCACTTTCTAACAATTCTTTATCAGACTGAGAGATTGTGCCATTTCCATCGTTGATGAGGTTGATTTGTCTTACCGCATCAAAAAGCGAAGCAATTAAAATAGGCGCATTAAAATCATCATTCATAGCAGTATAAAAACTGGCTACAATTGAATTTACATCTATCGAAGAAGTTTCAGAAACAGTCAATTTTTCAATTAAATTTAACCCATCAGTTAATCGACTAAACCCTTTTTCAGCTGCATCAAGAGCGGTTTCTGTAAAATCTAAGGTACTTCTATAATGCGCTTGCATCATAAAGAAACGCAGAACATTGGCTGGGTATGCTTTTTTGAAAAGGGTAGTCGTTCCTTCAATGATTTCTTTGGGCAAAAAGTAATTTCCAAAGGACTTACTCATTTTTTGACCGTTCACATTCAACATATTAGCATGCATCCAGTATTTGGCAGGATTGCATCCAAACGACCCACAACTTTGTGCGATTTCATCCTCATGATGCGGAAATTTTAGGTCCATGCCACCACCGTGAATATCAAAATGTTTTCCCAAATATTTGGTACTCATCGCC
>CAIUSK010000486.1 GCA_903901805.1 uncultured Flavobacteriales bacterium | reverse complement strand
TGAAAAAGCTCGGCTTGTTGGGTGTACAAAAATAAAGTATCTGTCGATTTAGTTTTTTCTTTTCCCGAGTGAATTTTGGTTGTTTGTCGAATGGAGCCATTTGCTGCATTATACAAGAATAAATTATTTCCCATCCGAAATGAAACTGAGTTTGGGTCAGTTAATCGCTGAATTCCGGAGATAAATCCCTCTGTTTGAACAACTATTTGTAGTGCTTTAGTTTTGGTGTTGTATGCATACAATGTTCCATCCTGAGCATGATAAACGGTTACAAAAAAACGTTGTTTGGCGTCAAATGGTATTTGAATCTGAATGTTTTTAGCACTTACTTTTTCAATTTTTTTGTCTTTAAGTGAATATGCATACAATGAATTTCCTGGTTCCGCAGTTGGATTCCAGTCAAATATAATATGCGTTCCATCTGCATTCCAATAGTGATTTTCAGGCAAATAACCCACAAATTCGTGCCCTTTCATAATTTCTTTCAAATCCAGTTGAGCCTGAATTTGAACGAAACTAAAGACAAATAACAACAACAAAAGCTTCTTCATTTATTCGTATTTGATGAATATATTTTTGGTCTCTGTGAAGAATCGAAGTGCTTCCCAACCACCTTCTCTACCAACACCTGAAGCTTTTACCCCTCCAAAAGGCGTTCGTAAGTCGCGAATAAGCCATGAATTTATCCAAACAATTCCTGATTCTATATTATTTGCGACACGATGCGCACGTTTCAAATCATTCGTCC
The DNA here is from genome assembly GCA_903901805.1 of uncultured Flavobacteriales bacterium. GTDB lineage: Bacteria > Bacteroidota > Bacteroidia > Flavobacteriales_D > Crocinitomicaceae > UBA952. Next base: position 2,393 of record CAIUSK010000486.1, on the reverse strand, counting down.
AGATTGTAGCAGCCAATCCATATTTGGTTGAATTAGCCATCATAAGAACTTCTTCCTCTGTATCAAATGGTGTAATTGTTACAACCGGCCCAAAAATTTCTTCCTGGTTGGTACGACAATCGTAGGCTAAACCCTCAATTACGGTTGGTCGTAGGTAATATCCATTTTCATAGGGCGCTTCTAAGTGCACTTGCATACCACCAGTGAGTACCTTACCACCTTCAGCTTTTGCTAATTCAATATATGAAAGTACTTTTTCCATGTGCGATTTGGAAACCACAGCACCCAAATGAGTTTTAGGATTAGAGGGATAAGAAACTAAGCTATTCGATACTTTTTCAACGAAAACTGTTTTGAATTTTTCATAAATTGAACGTTCCACAAAAATGCGTGAACCACACAGACAAATTTGACCTTGATTGGCAAAAGATGAACGAACGGTTGTACTTATCATTGTATCAAAATCACAATCGGCAAAAATGATATTCGGATTTTTCCCTCCTAATTCCAACGATAGTTTTTTAAACATGGGAGCAGCAGTTCTTGCAATATATTCACCAGTAGCCGTTCCCCCTGTAAAAGAAATCGCTTTAATTTTTGGATGTTTCACAATCGCATCACCAACTGTTGAACCTAATCCATGTAGAATATTTAAAACCCCCGGAGGCATTCCTGCCTCGGAACAAACCTCACCCAATAAATAAGCAGTATAGGGCGTGATTTCAGAGGGTTTTGCAATAACGCAATTACCTGCGGCTAGGGCAGGAGCTATTTTCCACGAAAAAAGGTAAAGTGGTAAATTCCACGGTGAAATACACCCCACAATTCCGATGGGTTTTCGTGTGGTATAATTAACGCCAACTCCCTCCATGTAATGAGATTCGGATGAGAAATGTAGAATCGCTGTGGCAAAAAAATGAAAATTGGAAACAGCTCGTGGAATATCTACTGATCTAGCTAGCGAAACAGGCTTGCCATTGTCTTTGGACTCAGCAGCAACGAATTCATCCATTCTTCGCTCAATTCCCCTCAGAAACTTTTACCAAAATGGCACTGCGTTCTTCAATGGACATGTTCGACCAAATTGGAAATGCTAACTCAGCTGCTTCAACTGCTTGATTTACATCTTCTTCGTTTGAATTTGGTATGAGGGAATAAACCTTGCCGGTTGCGGGCTCAAAGTTGTCAATATATTGATTTGAAAGTGGTTCAATGTATTTTCCATTGACATAATTTCGTAATTTTTCCATGCGGGATATTAAATTTATCTTATCCTACAAATTTGGAAAAAAGAAATGAGTGTCACTAGTAAAAGAAGCAATTATTTAATTTCAAAGGAAGAAATTTGATTGCCACATGCTATTTTAAATGTACCAGGCTCAACAACCCACTCGTCATTTTTGCCATAAAATCTCAAATCTTTATTATTGAACTTAAAAATAACTTTTATTGCCTCACCTGGTTCTAAGTTAATTTTCTCAAATCCTTTCAGTCTTTTATTTGCGGGAGCAACGCTTGCAAAATCATCTGTTAGATACCATTGTACGACCTCTTTTCCTGTTTTTTGTCCCACGTTTTTTAGAATCACAGTTGCTTCAAACTCATTCCCCTTATCGCTTGGAATAGATTTTACAGTTAAATCAGAATAGGAAAAATTCGTGTAACTCAACCCATGACCAAAGGTCCACTGTGGATGTATGGGTAATCCATCTGTTTTGTTTGTCTTAGTCTCGGAATTCACATAATCGTAGTACTCAATTACCCCGTCGTATCTAGGATACGTAAAAGGTAGTTTTCCACTTGGATTGACCTCACCAAGCAATATTTCAGTAAGTGCTTCGCTGCCATAATCTCCCGGTAAATAAGCATGTAAAATGGCGGCACTTTTTGGTTCTAGCTCCCGAACAATATGTGGTTTACCAAACATAAAAACTAAAATCACTGGTTTTCCTGTTTCTTGAAGCATTTTTACTAAGGCTTGTTGTTCTTCGCACAAATTAAGCGAACGGATATCACCCGGTTTTTCTGTTCCAGGCATTTCTCCCAAGCAAACAATAATTTTATCTGCGCTTTTACTTGCCGAAAGCACCTGATCTTTGTTTATCAATTCACAAGTTTCCCAACCCTCTTTTAGTGACAGATCATAGCCATCCATGAATGTAAGGTTAGTTCCAAGTTTGGTTTTTAATGCTTGGTGCAAATTCAAAGCTCCTTTAGTATTAAAGCTCGTATCAACTCCCTGCCAAGTATGCGTCCAAGCGCCATTTTGGAAAATTAAATTATTTGCTGCTTTCCCAACTAATAAAATCTTTTCATTTTTAGTTAATGGTAACGTATTGTTTTCGTTTTTAAGAAGTGTAATTGATTCAGCTGCAGCATTTTTAGCCGCATTT
>CAIUSK010000485.1 GCA_903901805.1 uncultured Flavobacteriales bacterium | reverse complement strand
CCAAGTATAGGAATAATTTGGATCAAAAGGATCTATTGTTATTGAACCATTTGATTGTTGGCAGCCCGGATTCTGAACTATAGTTGAAAGATTAAAAGGATTTGTTATAACATTTACAGTGTATGTTTCTTGGCAATTATTAGCATCTGTCACCACGACCTCATACGTTCCTTCACAAAGGTTTGTCGCAGTTTGAGTATTCTGTAATAATGGATCGTTCCATTGATAATTAAAAGGTGCCTGACCAGAATTTACATTCACTGTACCTGTACCATTGCACTGTGCGACACCACTAAACACTGCGCAATTTGCGAGGTCATTACAAGAACCGTAAGAAGTTGTTTCAGGAGCTAAAGTTGTTGACCATGCACCGCCATCTGGTAATCGTTGGTAGGTCAACCCTTGGGCTGAAGCGCCCAATGTAGCAGTAAGTCCCAATGCTGATATCTGGTTAAATGTTGGCAGAGTAGTTGTTCCAACCGGTAAATTGCTATTAATTGGAATACAAGGACTTTGATTTAAATCATTTGCTGTTACATTTGACCAACGAATAGCATCTTGAGGAACACCTTGCGAATCATAAAAAGCAAACCATGCCCCGGAATTCTGAAACCATATTCTACTCGTGTTAATTCCTCCTTGAATGCATGCTTGATTTGATCCATTGTTCACCACCACATCTATAGTTCCAACTGGTGGCGGTGGTGCATTTTGACCACGAACCATAACAAAACCGAGAGGAGGGACAATTGTTCCAGGGGGAAGAACAAATCCCATTCCATTAGATGTAGCGGGATTAGTAGAAAAGGTTGAATTATAACTACCTAATATATAACCCGAAATATCGACTGAATCACACCAATTTGGATTAAATAATTCGATCCATTCTCCCATTCCTGCTCCCGTTGGAGATAGGCCAAAAATAGATCCATCTCCATTAATTGGAAAAATATTAATTTCATTAATCAGAATAGAAGGCCCATTATAGTTACACGGTTGACAAACAGAGTTTGGTTGAACGTCAACCGAAGCATTCAAATTACATCCAGAAGGTGGGGCTGGCGGAGAAATGCAACAATTTCCCCTTTGAGAAATGCTCACTGTTTCATTTAGCCAACAAGCATATTGAGTTTTGTGAAACAATAATTGTCCTCCGGTGGCTTGCTGAAAAAAATAAACTACTTCATCAGGTGTGTTTCCACCCCCTGCATTAGTTAAAGTATCGCATTGACCAGAAACTCCAATCATTCCACCTCCCCAAGGACCAGAACCATTTCCATGAGCTGGAGTATATCCAACTTGTGGATTTGTAAGAATTGAAACAATACCGGTTGGCACTCCCGAAATTGAGGTTATAAAATTCCCTTGTCCACAATTATTATTATTTTGAGTGGAGTTAAATCCTGCATAAATAACTTGGGTTATGTTCCCAACAAAAGCTCCAGTAAAACTAACCTGAACAGGTTCATATGTACAAATTCCTACTTTTAAATTTGGGATGTTTTGATCCAAATTAATCGTTAAAATCCCACCATCATAATTCGAATAAATAATCAAATTTCCAGTAGAATCACAAGTCACTTGGTTAAATAAAAAAGAAGCGTTTAGGCAGACAATACAAACAAAGAAAAAGAGTTTCATCCGTATTATTTTAAGGTTTTAACATACTCAAGTATAGGGTCATTTTTCCTTCTAAAATCTGTAACTGAGTATTTTATAGGAATATCAGGATAAATTGGATCAGACGCAACTTGCAGTCCGGGATGAGTATAACTTCGCATGGTAGATGTTGCAACAGAAATACGCGTATTTTTTAGCTCAAATAGAACTGGGTTTCCGCAAGTTCCAGTTAATGGGCCCATACACTGTTCTCCTAAAATTAACCCTCTTTTAGTTTCCTTAAACCAGGATGCAAAGTCTACGCTTGCTGAAATAGAAACTCCGTTCATGGCTAAAAAACAAGCTCCACGATACTTGTTCTTCCGTATGGGTTGATCAAATTGATTAGACTCTATTATCGTATCCAATGCACCAAAGGGTAATTTAAAAAAAGTATAGTTATTCCGCGCTTTATCCGTTGTTTTTTGTGTTTTATAATAAGTGACATAAAACAGTTTTGATAACCACGTTAAATTTGAAAAATTATCGTGTTCACTTCTTTTTGAAATATAGGTTTTAGTTCGGGTATTTTTCGCTGTATCAATATAATTAAACAAATACTCCACTTGTTCAAAATATCCTCCTCGATTCCATCGAATATCAAGTAGAACATTGGAAATATTAGAATTAGCCACTGAATCAAAAAACGCATCGATTTTTTGTTCAAAAGCTCGCTTTGAACGAGGCAAAAAGGTGTTTATTTTTAACACTCCTAATCTATTAATCGAATCCATAGTGAATTCAACATCCATTGTTTTTTGGTACGTTTTCCACTCATCCTTTTTTCGCTCTTTCGAAGTGTAAGTTTTTACAAATGAATAAAGTGTATCTCCGAGTTGATTGCAATGTTTAACAAGAACTTTTTCACCTTCCGTATCAAATGTATTTACTAAATTCAAAAGTGGGCCCATTAAGGTTACAGCATATTTTTGTCGCGCTTCAAAAGAAGCACCCTCCTCCAATGAAAAAATCATAGCTAGGTTAAACAAACTATCCATTTTCATGGAATTAATCTCCAAAAGCTCATTTCCAAATGGGATAAATTGAAGATCAGCTTCAGAAGCAGCATAAAATTTTCCATCCAACCGAGCCGTTTTGAAAATTAACCAAGAATTGTCATATTTATAGAGATCGAGTATTTGATCTAGATCCATTCCAACGTGAGAATCTTTCAATTCCCCGAGCCAAGAGGCCGTTTTAGAAATAAAATCAAAAAGTGTCCTTGGTTTTTTAAAATAACGCAATAAATCGACATAAGTAGAATCCCAAGCGCCTTTAGTTCTATAAATAAAAGGATCAGGATGAGCGGCAATTATTGTTTTTCTAATTTGTGTAATATCATTTTGAAATAATTCTCCATCAAGGGGGTCTAAAAGAAAATCAGCCTCTTCTAATTCAGAAAATCGAATTTGGGTCCATGAAATAGAGACGCTAAAAAGAAAAATAATATGAAAAATACATTTCACTTATTTTCTTGTTGGGAGGCCAATAAAAACTTCTTTCAAAACTGTAGGATAAACAGAACCAAATTCAGTGAAACACCATTCCTTAAACTTCTTCAATTCTTCAATATCACGAATCCAATTCAACGATTTGATTAGTTCCTTGCGAAACAATTTTGCATCAAAAGACACATTACGTAAAATCTTTTTTGTTAATTCGAACATCGTTAATTAGTTTAGGTATTAAATATAACGAATAAAGAAACTGATTATTAAACCTGTTGAAAACTTTCTTTACTAGACGTATCCTTTATCCTTTGCCCAGCTGCTTAATTGAGCTGCATTAGGCATATCTAATTTTTTAAGGATATTATGTCGGTGAGTTTCAACCGTGCGGTGTGAGATAAACAATTTATCTGCTATTTCTTTAGAAGTTAATCCCTGGGAAATTAATTTAACAATTTCAATCTCCTTCATGGTAAGCTCCTTTTTTGATTCAGTGGAATCAACATTCAATAAAGATGTAAAATAGCGATCTTTTATGTCGGATCCTATGAAAACAGTACCATTATAAACACTATGAATAGCCTCTATTAATTCAGTTTTGGAAGTGTTTTTTGTAAGGTATCCTTTAGCACCAATTGAAAGGAATTTCTTAACATAAGATATATCATCGTGCAAAGACAAACCAATAACGCGTGTTTTTGGCATGCTGTCATTAATTTTCGTCGTTGCATCAAATCCACTACCGGCACCAAGATTTATATCCATTAGTACAATATCCGGCTTGTGTGCGTGAGTCATTGAAAATGCATCTTCCGCATTATCAGCAGTGCCTACCACCCAGATGTTAGGGGCATCCTTCAATAAAGAAGTCCAAGCTTCACTGATTAATTTGTGATCATCTACTATTAAAACTTTGATTGTTGTCTCCATAATAGATGCAATATAAGTAATTTATGCATTCAATGCTTCAGCTCCTCCAACAATTTCTAAGATTTCATTGGTAATAGCTGCTTGACGTGCCTTATTATAACTTAATTTAAGTGCTTTTTGTAGTTCATTTGCATTATCTGTCGCCTTGTGCATCGCTGTCATACGGGCACCATGTTCAGCGGCATATGAATCTAATACTGCCTTAAATAATTGGATTTTCAATGTTTTTGGAATTAAATCCTCAACAATCTCTGTTTTTGAAGGTTCAAAAATATAATCGCCTGTTGATGTACTTGCAGAAACAGTTGGTACTATTGGTAACAATTGCTCCGTTTCAACCACCTGTGTGGCGGCATTAACAAAACGATTATACACTATAAATACTTTATCGAATTCTTTATTAATAAATCGATTCATGACATCTCCTGCAATCGTTGAAATTGTCTCAAATGACAAATTAGCAAAAATATCCTCGATAGGCTCTATAACATCATTGATATAATAATGCGGTGTTTTTTTAGTTACATCTTTGATTTTTTTACCTAAACAAAGGACTTTTGCGTCTGGATATTGAAGTACTAATGCATTTACCCGTTTAATAGCGTAATTATTAAATCCTCCACATAGACCTCTATTTGAGGTGATTCCAATTATCAACGTTCTCCCTTCTGTTCGAACCTCAGAATATGCGTTTTCTGACAAATCCAATGTAGCACTTAAGTTTCCAAGAATTTCCTGCAGCTTCACTGAGTATGGGCGCATTTGAACAATTGCATCTTGTGCGCGCTTCAATTTAGCTGCTGAAACCATTTTCATAGCCGAGGTAATCTGCATAGTTGAACCAACAGATGTTATTCGATTTCGTATTTCTTTTAAGCTAGGCATGTAACTAAGTTCTTAAAATCTAATTAATATCTATCAGCTATTTCTTTAGCAACTCGACCTAAAACATCGGTTATTTCATCCGTATATTTACCTGCTTTCAAATCAGCCAACACTTGCGCATGCTGAGACTCAAGCACTGTCAAATACTCTTTTTCAAATTCTTTGATCTTATTAATTGGAACCCGTTGCAATAATCCTTTTGTACCACAATAAATAATTGCAATTTGTTTTTCAACTGGGTAAGGATCACCTTCACGTTGCTTCAAAATTTCCACATTACGAGCACCTTTATCCAATACAGATTTCGTTGCCGCATCTAAATCAGAACCAAATTTAGAGAATGCCTCTAACTCACGGTATTGTGCTTGATCTAATTTTAATGTTCCTGCAACTTTCTTCATTGATTTAATTTGTGCAGATCCACCTACACGAGAAACAGAAATACCAACGTTAATGGCTGGACGAATTCCTGAGTTAAATAAATCTGACTCAAGGAAAATCTGACCATCTGTAATCGAAATTACATTGGTTGGAATATATGCCGAAACGTCACCTGCTTGTGTTTCAATAATTGGTAGAGCCGTTAACGAACCTCCACCTTTTACACGTCCTTTCAGTGATTCTGGTAGATCATTCATCTGACTTGCAATTGCATCATCAGCAATCACCTTTGCAGCTCTTTCTAATAAACGAGAGTGTAAGTAAAATACATCACCTGGATACGCTTCACGACCTGGAGGGCGACGCAACAAAAGAGAAACCTCGCGGTATGCTGCTGCTTGCTTAGTCAAATCATCATATACAATTAAAGCCGGTTTACCTGAATCACGGAAAAACTCACCAATTGCAGCACCCGTCATTGGAGCATAAAATTGCATTGGAGCAGGATCAGAAGCATTTGCAGCAACAACAACAGTATATGCCATTGCACCTGCATCTTCAAATTTTTTCACGATTCCTGCAACAGTTGAACCTTTTTGGCCAATTGCCACATATATACAGAAAACAGTTTCTCCTCTATCGTAGAATTCTTTTTGGTTTATAATTGTATCGATTGCAACGGTTGTTTTACCCGTTTGACGGTCACCAATAATTAACTCTCGTTGTCCACGACCAACTGGAATCATCGCATCAATTGCTTTGATACCTGTTTGAAGTGGTTCGTTTACCGGTTGACGAAAGATAACACCAGGAGCTTTTCTCTCAATTGGCATTTCGAACAACTCACCAGTAATCACACCTTTACCATCTATTGGCTGTCCCAATGTATCTACAACACGACCAACCATTCCTTCACCAACGTGAACAGAAGCTATTCTTCCCAAACGTTTAACGGTATCACCTTCTTTCACTTCAGAAGCACGCCCGAGTACAACAACCCCCACGTTATCTTCTTCTAAATTCAAGGCTATTCCTCGAATTCCTCCATCAAATTCTACAAGTTCACCGTACTGAACTCCAGTTAATCCATAAACTCGAGCGATACCATCACCAATTTGTAATACGGTACCCACTTCTTGCAATTCAGCTTCACTTCTAAAGCCTGATAATTGCTCACGTAAGATTGCAGAAACTTCTGCTGGTTTAATATCTGCCATGATTTGTATTTTTGTCTATTAATTGTTTGTAATCAAGTCTAATTTTAATTTTTTCAATTGGTTATTTACAGAAGCATCAATTTGAATATCCCCAATTCGGACAACAAATCCACCAATAAGATTGGTGTCAATTACTTCAGTAAGTTCAATTTGTCCAGAAACTTTAATTTTAGAAAGTATTTTATCTTTACTTTCTTTAGAAAGAGCAGATGCTGAAATTAAAGTAACCGGAACAATTCCTTTATGGTCTTTTACCAGTTTTATAAAAGAAGCTGCGATTTCCGTTAACAAGGCTTCTCTTCTATTTTTGGTAATCAATTGCATGAACGATGTTGTCAATATATCAAAATGACTAAATAAAGCCTGAAGCACAGTCAATTTTTTATCAGATCGAATAATTGGCGATTTTAAGAAAACTAATAAATCTTTGTTCTCACTACTTGTAGTATAGAAGAAATCCATATCACTTAAAACAAGATCAACTTTGTTTTGCTCAATAGCTAACTCAAGGAGCGCTTTTGAATATCGAATTGCTGATTTAGTACTCTTCATGATTGATTAATTCATATTGATATCATCAGCCATTTTTTCTGCTAACGCTTTCTGCTTATCATCAGAAGATAATTCACCACGAATGATTTTCTCTGCAATTTCCAATGACAATCCAGCAACATGTGTTTTTAATTCGCTCATTGCTTGTAATTTCTCATTTTTAATTGCTTCCTTGGCAGCAACAACAATTTTGTCTGCTTCCAATTTTGCTTTATCCTTTGATTCTTCAATCAATTTATCTGCTGCATTTTTAGCATCCTTCAACATCGCATCTCTTTGAGCTCTTGCTTCTTTTAACAAATTTTCATTTTCAGACTGTAACGCCTTCATTTCTGCTTTTGTTTTCTCAGCCAATTCCAATGCTTCAGAAATTTTTTGCTCACGCGCATTTACAGCACCCAAAATCGGTTTCCAAGCAAATTTCGTTAGGATGAATAACAAGGTACAAAAAACAATACCTGTCCAAAACAATAAACCTAAATCTGGTAATATTAAATCCATTTTTTTCTTTTTTACAAGGTTAAAAAATCAATCCCTAACCAACCGTTAGGGATTGAAAATTAATTACTTCGCTCCTCCTAGTAGACCAACTACTACTCCGAAAAGCGCAACACCTTCGATTAACGCTGCTGCGATAATCATTGCTGTTTGAATTTTTCCTGAAGCTTCAGGATTTCTTGCGATACCCTCTACTGCTGAGCCACCGATACGACCGATACCCATTCCTGCGCCTAAAACCGCAAGACCTGCTCCAATTGCTGCTATACTTCCGTACATACTATATAGATTAAAAAATTACAAATTAATGATGCGCCTCTTCAACTGCTGCTCCAATAAACAAGGAGGACAACATAGCAAATAAATATGCTTGAAGGAACGCAACTAACAACTCCAAAACCGAAATAAACAATGCCATGGGTACAGATAATAACCCCCAAGCTGCATTTTTATTTATAAAAATAATCGAGATCAATGCCAAAACAATGATGTGACCAGCAGTAATATTGGCAAATAAACGAATCATTAACGCGAAAGGCTTTGTGAAAATCCCGACGATTTCTATCGGAATCATAATTGGAAGCAATAATTTAGGCACTCCGGGAGTTGCGAAAATATGTGACCAATAGTTTTTGTTTGCCGAAAATACTGTAACCAATAAGGTGCAAATTGCTAAGAATAGCGTTACAGTAATATTACCCGTTAAATTTGCTCCACCTGGCAAAATTGGAACCAAACCTAACATATTATTCAGCCAAATAAAGAAGAAAATTGTTGTTAAATAAGGAACGTATTTATGGTATTTATGTTTATCAATGTTTGCTTTAGCGATATCATCACGGACCATTACAATAATTGGTTCCATGAATTTAGCTAACCCTTTTGGAGCAACGGCACCATTTTTCTTGTAATATCCGGCAACTGTAAGCATCATTGCCAGGATTATGGCAGCTCCAAAAAACAAGGAAAGTACATTTTTCGTTATTGAAAAATCAAACACTTTAGTATTCCCATGCACGTGTCCGTCTTCAAAAGACAATTCACCGTTGTTTAATTTATAGATTTTCTCGTGGAACATTCCATATCCTTCTGCACTTCCGCTTCCTCTATAATAAGTTACCCCTTGATGTGTTTTGTGATCGATGGCTGTTGCTAATTCCCCATGATATAGATTCTTGGATGAAAATACTTTCATTCCTTCATCCATTAAAATTACAGGAAGATAAATAGAAGTCCCTCCATGTTCTGGACCCCACAAATGCCATTCATGAGCATCTTTAATGTGATGCATAATCATTTCCCCAACATTAAATTCCTTTTCAGTAGAATTGTCTCCTGAAGCAAAAGAAAGGGATGTAGAAAAAACTACTAATAATGTGAATGCTAATAACTTGATCATGCTCATACGGACAAATTTCATCTGACGACTTCCAAAAATTCGTGCAAAGGTAGATAAACTTTCAATAGTAGCAAGAGAAAATTTTAAAATCATTGTAATAAAAAAGAAAATTTAACTAATTATTTTTTTGTAGTTCCCGCAACATTTGTTTATCAATATCATTTAATCTTGCGCCCTTGCATGAACTGCGCGTCTTTTCGCGAAGCTTCATGAATTTAAAGCTTAATTGAATTGGCCAATATTGACTCGAGAACCAATTCATGCGCGCATTGAATCCGTTCCATTGGTAAAACCCAATAATCGGTAAATTGATTGTCGGGATAAACATCCAAGCGCGATCCAAGCGGATGCCAAAGCCCAAAGAATAATTCATTTGCGCAACAAACGGGTTGTGAAATTTCATAACTGGAGTGTATGATAAACCCGGATCTTCATATACTTTATTGCCCTGAATTAAGTTAAAATCTACATTAAAACCAAGGGCATTATCAATGTAGTATTTTCTGGATTTATCAATTTTTGCTTTTCCAACAAAAACGATCGAATGGAAAGACGTTCTGAGGTAAACAAAATTATTTCTAAATTTCCCTATTCCATCTTCAGAATTCGTTATTTGACCAGACGCATTTTTAAAATCAATGTGTGTTTCTTCTTTACCCGCTAGTTGTTTGAATCCTAAACCTCCTTCGATATAGTCTAAAATCCTAGATTTTTTTAGTGCTGGAATTCCAATACCTTTCCATAAGGGAAAATAGGTATATCCAAATTCTGCATTAAAACCTAATTTACCAGCCGGATCCAAACTATACACTCCCCTTGCCCCACTATTGTCGGTAATATCATAGGACTTCGTTTTTCCCGTCATCATATAGGTTGGTCCAAAATTAAATTGGATACCATAATTCATGACCATTTTATCCAGCTTAGCCTCCTTGCGTAAACTTTTTTCATTCACTTCTCCTTTTTTAAAAACTCGTTGTGAAAAGGTTGAATGTACAATACCGATAAAAAACAACAAGCTTACTATTACACGCATAGACTTAATATTTGATCCATTACTTCTGGAGAATCCCAATTCTCAACTATGTCCGACTGTTTCATGATTTGATCCATGATACCTTTTTGCACCTCCCCTTGCTTGAGCGCTACACTATAACGAATTGAACTGAAGGTAACTTGTGAGTACAACGGCATCCATTTATCTGGGTACAACGTACTGAATTTGGCTTCAATTTTCTTTCTCAATAAAAACATTGGATCAGCGACAAAATCGCGCATCTCAAAATAATTTCCTAACGATAAATCCTGTAAAGCATCACCGTCAGGTTTTCTTTCTCTGTTGTATTCTTCAAGAATAGCTTCCCAATTACCTCCGTGTTTTTCAATTAATTCAGATAAAACGGTGCAATCTTCAAATCCTGCATTCATTCCTTGTCCATAAAATGGAACTGTTGCGTGGGCAGCATCTCCCATTAAAACAACCTTACCTGATGACCAAGGATAACAACGTACAATTGCAAGAGAGGCCAATTTATGCTTTTCCCATTCCTCCGAAATAGAAGGAAGCATCTCATAAAAATCAGGAAAAACCTCTTGGAAAAAATCATTTACATTTTCTTTGGTAACCAGCTTATCGAAAGCATATTTGTGGTCACTGTGCGGCATGAATAAGGTACAAGTAAACGAATTATCATTATTCGCTAGTGCTATCATCATAAATCTACCCCGAGGCCAAATATGCAAGGAACTTGTATCCATTTTAGGGCTACCATCTTCGTTGGCAGGCAAAAGTATCTCACGATAACCATCTGCAATAAAATTCTGACTAAAATTAAATCGATCCAATTTCTGCATGGAATTATAACGCACAGCAGAAAAAGCACCATCAATAGCAAAAACCAAATCAGCTTGATCTTCAAATTCTTCATTTGTTTGATTGTTCGTTAAATAAACAATTCCCTTTTCCAAATCAACCTTGCGGCACTCGTGTTGAAAGAAGATCGTGGCATTGCCTTTTTGCTCTGCCATATCCATCATTCGCGCATTCACTAACCCTCGAGAAACAGAATAAATTGCCTGATCATTCGATCCATATTGTTGATAGGTTAAATTGCCTTCTAAATCATGCATCATACGACCATACATCGGAATAGCAAATTTTCTTATCTCATCGCCAACACCCACTTTATCCAAAGCCTTCCATCCCCTATTTGATAAAGCAAGATTGATTGATTTTCCGGCTGAGATAACAGTTTTGCGAATGTCTGTTCTTCGTTCGTATATCGTAACTTTATATCCTTCTTTTGCGAGGTAAACCGCCCACAAAGAGCCAACTAAACCAGCACCAATAATAATTGCTTTCTTTTCTTCTTGTATCATTTTCTCCAATTTTTTGAGTAATTTGTTTCGAAAAAGTTGTTCCTTCTTCTATTTCCTATGCGTTTGTTGTTGAGGTATGAATTAATTCTCCAAAGGACAAAACCGGCAATCAAGATAGCTGCAGCTTGAGCGGCTAATTGAACATAGATGTAGGTGAAACTGGGAGTGCCACTAAGCTTTGCATCAATTAATTCTTGAATGGAAACTATCATTTATCGAGATTTAATGGTGTAAAGTTCATAAAAATCAATCGAACACCCGTTATTTTTTATTTCTTTTTTGAACACAACTTTGCTCATTGAAAAAAGTATGCATAAAATTTTGTGAGTTTTTAAAATATCCCTACCTTTGCAACCCTTAAATTAGTCAACTTACTAATCGATGGAAAAGTTAAAAGCAACTTTTGAACTTGGTATAATTGCGGATGTGGTGAAATTGGTAGACACGCTAGACTTAGGATCTAGTGCCGAGAGGTATGCGGGTTCGAGTCCCTCCATCCGCACTGTAATGGTCTCATCTAGAGGCCATTTTTTGTTTAATAACTTAATGTTTTAAAAATGAACGTTATTCGTGAGGACATTGATGCGTTGAATGCATTGATAAAAATTAAAGTAAGCCCAGAAGATTACAAATCTAAAGTCTCTGAAACACTTAACAAGTATCGTAAAACGGCAAACATTCCAGGATTTAGAATTGGAAATGCGCCCATGTCATTTATTCAAAAACAATATGGAAAATCCGTAGTGTTTGATGAAGTATCAAAAATGGTTACAGATGCCGTAAACAAATACATTGTTGAGGAAAAATTAAATTTAATGGGTAATCCAATTCCCTTAGATGAAAATGGATTCAGCGGAGATTTCAACAATCCTTCCGATTTTGAATTTAGTTATGAAATTGGATTTCCTCCTAAAATCGATGTATCGTTGTCCAAAAGCAATTCCTTCGAATACCAGAAGGTAGACGTAAATGCATCTTTAATTTCTAAACAAGCTGAAGATATTCGAAGAAGATATGGGAAATTAATCAGTGCAGAAATTGTTAGTGAAAAGGACTTGATTTTAGGTCGTTTTCTTGAACTAAATGAGGATAAATCGGTGAAGGAAGGCGGAATTGATCACACATCTTCTGTCTCTTTAGAATTTTTAGATTCAGCCGATGTTCGCGCACTTTTTGTTGGTAAAAAAATCGGTGAAACCGTTGAATTGAGTCCGGATGATGTTTCCAAAGGCCCCAAAGATAAAGCAGCAATGCTAGGGGTTAAAGAAGAAGATTTAGGAAACATTGGAAATTTATTCTCTTACACAATTAATGAAATTAAGTGTATGGAATTGGCGGAATTAAATGAAGAATTGTTTTCTAAATTATATGCAGATGGCAGCGTGAAAACAGAAGAAGATTTTACTGCTCGCATTAAGTCTGATTTACAAGGAATGTTTGACCAAGATTCGGATAAAAAACTGTACCGAACCATTCAAGATAATTTGATGCAAGAAGTTAAAGCAGACTTTCCTGATGCCTTTTTGAAAAGATGGATCAAGCAAGTAAACGATAAGCCAGTAACGGACGAACAAATTGAATCCGAATACGATAGTTACCGGAACATGTTAAAATGGCAATTGATTGAGCGTAATCTTTTTGAAAAACACGAAATCGTTATTGATCAATTGGAACTAATAAATTTCACCAAACAATT
The DNA here is from genome assembly GCA_903901805.1 of uncultured Flavobacteriales bacterium. Classification (GTDB taxonomy): domain Bacteria; phylum Bacteroidota; class Bacteroidia; order Flavobacteriales_D; family Crocinitomicaceae; genus UBA952. Next base: position 178 of record CAIUSK010000485.1, on the reverse strand, counting down.
ACTTCGAACAAATTACGCAAACTACGGTGTTTTTGAGATTGATGAAAATGAATTGTCTCAAAATGCCATGAAGTTTTTGCAAGATAAAAGTCAAACAGATGCAATTATCAGTCGACTTGCAGAAGAAAAAATTATTGCCCTGTGCAAAACGGAAGCAACGTTAAAAGAAAAAGTTGTT
>CAIUSK010000484.1 GCA_903901805.1 uncultured Flavobacteriales bacterium | reverse complement strand
ATGTGTGACGGCCGTGGGATGGAAGCTTGACAAGACAGAATGTTATACTTTAGGATATGAAATCCTGACAAGGTCACAAAATAAATAACCCAGTATGAACGTGCTGGGTTATTTCATTTAATATAAATGCAAGGTTATCAACAATCTCTCCTTAGCTTTGCACAAAAATTATTTCTATGACATTTCGCGATTTAAATTTGAAGAAACCACTTTGGAATGCATTGGATGATTTAGGTTATAATACGCCATCAACCATTCAGTCGGCAGGTTTCAACGTGATGTTATCCGGAAAGGACACCATTGGAATTGCGCAAACAGGAACGGGTAAGACTTTAGCCTACTTGCTACCGTGTTTGTGTATGTGGGAATTTTCAAAAGAACCTCACCCTCAAATTTTGATAATTGTGCCTACAAGGGAATTAGTTGCACAGGTGGTGAGTGAAGCGGAGAAGTTATCAAAATATATGAATGTGGCTGTTGGGGGTGTATATGGCGGAACTAATATGAACACGCAGGCCTCAATGGTATTGCAAGGATTAGATATTTTAGTTGGAACACCAGGGCGTATTTTAGATTTAGCAAAAAGTGGTTCTCTGCAATTGAAGCATGTCAAAAAAGTCGTAATTGATGAGGTTGATGAAACACTTAGTTTAGGATTTAGACCGCAACTATTAAATATATTTGAATTTTTACCCACCAAAAGACAGCAACTGGTTTTTTCTGCAACGCTATCGGAAGAAGTATCGTTGTTTTTGGATGAATATTTGATTGCACCCGTCCGAGTTGAAGCAGCACGTGCTGGATTACCAATTGATAAAATTGATCAAACGGGCTACCGCGTACCCAATTTCCTTTCCAAAGTGGCATTATTGCGTCACCTCATTCAACAAACTGAAGCTAACTCAAAAATTTTAGTCTTTGTTTCTTCTCGTACTTTAGCCGATGTATTGTTTGAAGAAATTGAAGCGAGTTTTGCAGATAATATAGGTATCATTCACTCCAATAAAAGTCAGAATTTCCGCTTCGAGGCAGTTCAGAAATTTCAAACGGGTGAAATTCGTGTATTGATTGCAACAGATTTAATAGCACGTGGAATTGATGTTACAGACGTTTCTCATGTAATCAATTTTGATATTCCGGAAAGTCCAGAAAACTATATTCACCGGATTGGTCGAACGGGAAGGGCCGATAAAAACGGTATTGCGATTACTTTTGTGACCAAAAAAGACGAATCAGCTCTACTAGCTATTCAAGAACTCATGCAGCAGCAACTTTTATTCACGAAAGTACCAGAGGATATTGCATTTACAAACGAACTATTGGAATTTGAGAAACCAAAAGTGGCTATTCCAGGTAAAGCCATCAAATCACCTTCAAACGAAAATAGAGGACTTTCTTTTCATGAGAAAAAAGCGAAAAACAAAAAAGTAAACGTACGTTACGACCATAAAAAAGCCATGCACGAAAAATATGGTAAGCCCAAGAAAAAGCGACAGAAGTAAGCTCTATTAGAATTTTATTCGTGCTACAGCATGGATGAGCTAGCGTAAAAACTAAATCTTTATTAGATTATTCGAAATTAACCGATATTTGTGTTTCAAAATTAAAACATGCATTCAAAAAAAGTAATTTTTGGTTTAGTTTTTCTACTAATTATCCTTTATTCTTGCAGTATTCAAAAAAGATATCATCGAAATGGATTTACTGTGAATTGGAATAAAACTCAAACAATTCATAAAAAACAGAAACAGTCCGTAGTTGAAAGAAAATCAGGTGATTCTACTAGTAGAAAAGCTATTGATTTAAACAGTTCATTTTATTCCTATGCGTCCAATCCCGAGAAAATAAATAAGGACGAACAGCAAAAATTGAATATTCTGGATGGAACACCTAAGTTGGATTTAGTTGAAAGTTCTCTAAAAAATACCAACTTACAAAAAGGTAAAACCGAAAGGTTATCTGCTCCTGTTTTTCAGCGTAAAGCTATTGTTCAAAGGAGTCCATCCGATAAACTAAAACAAGGTGAAAAAACAAAATCTAAAAGCCTTGATGGAGCAAGTAGATCCCTCGGTATTGCTGGTGTTTTTTTATTAATTGGATTAATAATTGGCGTAATTGGTGCTCTACTTTCAATAGAAATTCTTGGTTTGATAGCGTTAATTTTTATGGGTATTTCAGGATTGTTTTTTATGCTTTTTATTTTTGAAGGCTTACTAACAATACTAACCTTTGGAATGCTCTAACGGAACGAACAAAAATCGCTCAATTTTTTAGTGTGACATTTTGACAGTCTTCTTAATTTATCTATCTTTGTAGATTACAAAATGTATATGGAATATAATCAGAACAAAGTAATTGACGAAGATAGACAAGGAGATGCTGTTGAGGTTCAAAGTAATAATACGACTGGAAAAAAATTATATGTTGAAAGCTACGGATGTCAAATGAATTTTTCAGATAGTGAGGTGGTTGCATCAATCATGACAAACGAAGGTTATTCCACTACACGTAATATTGAAGAAGCAGATGTTGTTCTAATAAATACATGTTCCATACGGGACAATGCAGAACAACGCGTTCGAAATAGATTAACGGAATTTAAACACCGCAAAGAACAAAATCCAGATTTGGTTGTCGGAATCTTAGGTTGTATGGCCGAAAGATTGAAAAAATCCCTTTTAGAAGAAGAAAAGCTGGTAGATTTAGTGGCTGGTCCTGATGCTTATCGCGATTTACCTAATCTCGTTGAAGAAGTGGGAACTGGTCAAAGAGCGGTAAATGTTCTCTTATCACGTGATGAAACATATGCTGATATTTCGCCCGTAAGGTTGGATCAAGGAGGTATTTCAGCTTTCGTTACAATCATGCGTGGTTGCGATAATATGTGTTCTTTTTGCGTTGTTCCATTTACTCGAGGTAGAGAGCGATCAAGAGATCCTCATACAATAATCGAAGAATGTAGAGATTTATTAAGTAAAGGATATCGAGAGGTGACTCTTCTTGGGCAAAATGTTGACAGTTACCGCTGGAATTTAACATCAAAAGGAGAAGTGAAAGATGCAAATCAACCGACTACTAATTTTGCTCAATTAATGGAAATGGTAGCCTTGGTTTCACCTGAATTGCGCATCCGATTTAGCACGTCTCATCCCAAAGATATGACTGATGATGTTTTAGAAATCATGGCCAAGTACGAAAATATTTGTCCTTATATTCATTTACCTGTTCAGTCAGGTAATTCAGCCGTTTTGGAACGAATGAATAGAGGGTACTCTCGAGAGTGGTACCTAGATCGAATAGCATCAATTCATCGACTTATTCCAAATTGTGCCATTTCAACCGATATTATTACAGGATTTTGTGGAGAAACGGATGAAGAACATGCAGAAACAATTTCATTGATGGAACAAGTGCAATTTGATTTTGCCTATATGTTTAAGTATTCAGAGCGTCCAAAAACATTGGCAGAACGAAGGTTTGAAGATGATGTTCCTGAAGAAGTTAAGGCAAAAAGATTGAATGAAATTATTGAGTTACAATTAAAACACTCTAGATTATCCAATGATAAGCAAATAGGAAAAACGGTAAAAGTGTTGGTTGAGGGTACTTCAAAACGTTCTGAGGAACATCTTTGCGGGCGAAATGGACAAAATGCTATGGTTGTTTTTCCGCGTGAAAACTATGTGAAAGGACAATATGTTTTTGTTAAAATTACCAGTTGTACCTCTGCTACGTTAAGGGGTGAGGCTGTATCCATCTGTTGAAAACAAATGTTATGAATGTAATACAGATTAAACAGCGGTTTGGTATTATTGGTAACGCTCCATTGTTGAATCGTGCCTTGGAAGTAGCTATGCAGGTTGCTCCAACTGATATTTCTGTATTGGTAACGGGAGAAAGTGGAACCGGTAAAGAGATTATTCCTCAAGTTATCCATCAATTGAGCTCAAGAAAACACGGTGAATATATTGCGGTAAATTGTGGGGCTATTCCTGAAGGAACGATTGACTCTGAATTATTTGGTCATGAAAAAGGATCGTTTACGGGTGCTGCAGGCAGTCGACAAGGTTATTTTGAAGTGGCTAATGGAGGAACGATATTTTTGGATGAAGTAGCTGAATTACCCATGCAGACACAAGTTAGATTGTTGCGCGTATTGGAAACCGGCGAATTTATTCGT
>CAIUSK010000483.1 GCA_903901805.1 uncultured Flavobacteriales bacterium | reverse complement strand
GTATTCTTTTTTTAGAAATAGAATTTTCTTTTTCTCTTTGATTAATTCTCCAAATTTATGTCCAACAAAATAATTAAGATTATCTCCTAATAAGGCGGCCACATTACAGGTCTTATATTTTTTGCATCAGATAATTGAAATTTCATTTGGACCCATCGATTATTCATAATATCAACAACCTTTGAGGGTTTATCAAGATCTAATAACGCTAATGCAATTACCTGCCACCATGAACATTCACTCACTACATTTTTGAAATGTTGTTCAGCCGTCAAAGAAGATTCTTCGCTTGTATATTTTGGAAAGTAAGACGATTTTAATTCGTATGTTTTTCCTGTTCCTGGAGGTCCGAAAAGGATTTGATTTACAGGATATTTAATTAAGTTATTATTAGACATACCTGTTTTTAAGCTAGTGAAAAATTCTTTATAAGATTTTATAGAAGCTGAGTAAAAACCATTTGAACCGTATGAAGGAGCGTCAGAATGATAATACTTTCCTCTAATATTTTTTTGTTCCCTTAATAAATCTTCATATAATGAATTTAAATATTGATTATCGTTAATTGTAAATATTTCTTTTTCAAGTATTTGAGATAAAATGTCAATTGCCTTGATATATGAACTTATGGTACCTGAATTTTCACCATACTTTTTCACAAGCCAGAATATAAAATCTTCACGATAATTTTTATTTGTTTTCCCAGCTCCCATAATTCCTAATAATCGTTCATAAAAGGTATTATAATCTGGATGCTCCGATTTATACTTTGTAATATCCGTTAAGGTTTTCAAAACTAAACTGAAATCAACATTCCATTTTCCTTTCAGTTTCCAGTCAATTTTTCGAATCTTTTGAAAATCTACACGACTCTTATCATAATGATAATCAGAGGTAACTATTCCATAGCCCAATAATTCTCCCCTTCCTTTTTTTACAATTACAATATCTCCAATAGATACTTTATTTATGAAATCGTCATTAGCTGAAATATCATTTTTTTTCGAACCTTCTCCGCCATAGGCTTGAATCAAAGCTGTTTTTAATTCTTCTCTTGATTTATATTGAGTCAAATCACCAATTTCATCCCAACCTAATCCCATTATTCCTTTTTCATAAAACTCATCCCAATTTGATGCGTTTTCACCAGGGGCATACAACCAGTATTTTCTATTTGTCATATTCTTTTCTGCAAGTTTTAAGAAAGTATTGTATTCAATTTTTGTTGCCTTGAAGTTAGTTCCCTGTGATCCAGCCTTCAATGAACTCAAATCTTTGATACCTTGAATTTGGTCTTTTAAAATTGGATTAGATGCCAAGTTATGTGTAATTTTAATTGAAACTCTGTTAGCTATTTCATTCACACGAGAATCGACATAATATCTCATTTCTGATTCATCATCTTTTGCTTCAAAAATACCAGAAGTAACTTCTGCCAAGGCATAACATCCGGCTTTATTTCCACTGACCCAAAGAATCACTTTATCACCAATTTGAATGGAATCTTTGTGTGCTTTTACTGACCAACTTTTCAAAGCATTATCATTTAAAGCATTAACTACATCGTAAATTTTAAGATTCCCTTGAAAAATCCAATAATTTGAATCCTCATCGGCTTTATTCAGCATGCAATACAATATGTCTTGGGCGAGCAAAAGGTGATTTGTCCCATCGTAATATTCAGGAATATAGCTTTTTACTGTATTTGTTAATTCCGTATCTGGAACTATGTAATTTTCAATAAACTGATTAATCAATTCCAAATAATGGCCATATTTTTCATTTTTACCTGCAGGTGAAACCCCCATCAACTTGCAAAACTCTTTGTAAAAAGTACTTTTAAAAAAAGTATATTTTTCAGGATTGTGTAAAGTTAAATAGGTTGCTATAGAACGTTCATCCTGATGATGGCCTAATTCTCCACCAATTGAACGGTATAATTTTAAAGACTCAACATTAAAGGAATTTATACGATCGTTTAAGGGGCTGTTTTCGTTAAATAACTTAACAAACAACTGTCTAAATTCCTCTGGATTTTCCCTGCAGATATGATTACCAACACCACTTGCCAATTGATATAATAAATTACCAAATTTTATTGATTTATATTCATTAGCAAAATCAAGAGCATTAATGTCGGGCCTTCCCTTAAATTTCTTTACCAATTACCATTTATACACCTCGTCCCGCATCTTTGTGTTGGAAATGTAGGATTTGTATTTTTGGATCAAATCAAGAATTGGATCGTTTTTTGGTTTTACTTCGAAACCTAAGTTCACTAAATATTTATTCGTAGGTTCACCTCCAGAATTTTCCCAACTATTTTCTCCATTCATTTCTTCGTGTGCAAATCTTAATAAATCCTTTGGTGGATATGTATTACCATCAATGATCACATCATATTTTGTAGAGGCAATCAATTCAATTTTTTGATCTTTTATGCGCTTAATAGCTTTAAAAATATGCTCTCGCGTTATTTTATTTGGTTCAAATCCCATACTT
>CAIUSK010000482.1 GCA_903901805.1 uncultured Flavobacteriales bacterium | reverse complement strand
TTGTGTCCCTCTGATTTTGAACTTCAACGAAAAGCATTCATTCAACAAATCGAATTATCAGAAGAATTTAAATTGCCAATTATCATTCACTGCGTTAAAGCCAGCAACGAATTATTCCAATTGAAAAAGGAAATCAAACCTTCTCAAAAATGGATCTGGCATGGATTCAATAAAATCCAACTATTACAACAAACTCTTGATATTGAAATCATCCCAAGTTTTGGGCAAGCTATCATACACAATCAACCGCTTCAACAGGAGGTAAGCAAGTTAAATCCAAATCAATTTTTACTGGAAACAGATACATCCTCCTTTTCAATTGAGACAATCTATAAAACGGTAGCGATGAGTAGAAATTACAGTTTGGAAACCCTACAAAAAGAACAAATAACTAATTTTAAAACTATTTTTACAAAATGGCACATTGGTTAGAGCGTTCTGAATTATTGCTTGGAGCAGAAAATATTGAAAAACTTCAAAAAGCACATGTATTGGTTGTTGGATTAGGTGGAATTGGTTCCTTTGCAGCAGAGTTCATCGCTCGATCAGGTGTTGGTACTATGACAATTATTGATGGCGATGTATTTGATCCGACTAATAAAAACAGACAATTAACGGCCTTAGATTCAACCATTGGAAAAAGCAAAACTTCGATATTAGCAGAACGATTAATGGATATTAATTCCGAAATAAAATTAAACATACTCGATGAATTTGTAATGCCCGATCGTGTTTGGAAGATTCTTGAAGAATATAAACCAGATTACGTCATGGATTGTATTGATTCTGTTTCACCAAAATTGGAATGGATTACTGCGTGTAAAAGACTTAAAATCAAAATAATAACTCATTTAGGAGCTGGTGGTAAAAAAGATCCATCCAAAGTTCAAGTTACTAATCTCGAAAATGTCTCAAATTGTAAGCTTGGGGCGCACATAAAGAAAAGAATGAGAAGTAAGGACATGTCATTTAGAGGTATTACTGCGGTTTATTCTTCTGAAATTCAGGATAAAAATTCGTTAAAAATGACCAATGGTCTGAATTTCAAGAAATCATTTTATGGAACAATTAGTTATATGCCAGCACTTTTTGGACTTTTTGGAGCTGCAGAAGTAATTGATTATCTGACAACTAAGAAATAATTCACTTTTTTCTTTCCAATTTTTGAACGTTTAGAATTTCTGAATGTATGTATCCTTGTTATCCTTCAAGGATTTGTATCAAACTAAATAAATTTTTATGAAAAAGATTCTTTTATTATTATCAGCAGTGCTAACCTATAATGCGTATGCAACTGATAAAACAATTATTAAATCCACTATTAGTGACGTTACGGTGTTTGCTCAGGGTGCTCAACTCTACCACAAAGCCAATTACACAATTTCACCAGGAAATACAGAGGTGATCATTGAGGGGATTAGCCCATATATTGATGCTAAAAGTATTCAAGTCAAGGCAACAGGAAATGTAATTATTTTGGATAGTAAGCATACTATTTTTTATCCACAGCCAGAAAATGTTTTACCCGATGCACTCACGGCCAAAACAAAACGAGAGATCATGGCTTTAGAAGACTCATTGCGCACTATGGGGTATGACATCCAAGAAATTCAAGATGAAATTGCGGTATTAAATGCGACAAAAAATATCATCACGATTAATGGTGCTGTGCGCGGACAAGGTAAAGTAAACGACTCCATCAATTTACTGAAACAAACTATTGATTTCTACTCACTTAAGATGAATGAAATCAATAAAAAACTATTAGCACTAAACAAGAGATTGTATGAGAAACAAACTAAAAAAACGCTAATGGATGATCGACTTTCGAAGCTGCGTAATTTTGATAGAAACAACGGAGAAGACCCCAATAAATATGCTCCCATTCATCGAATTATCGTTACACTAACCACAAAAGAAAATGTTGTTGGAAAAATTAATTTATCCTATTTGGTTTCCAATGCAGGCTGGGTTCCACTTTATGACTTGCGTACGGATATTGGAACAAACAAAATGAACTTGAATTACAAAGCTCAAGTTTTTCAAAATACCGGATTGGAATGGAAAGATGTGAAACTGACAATATCAACCAACAATCCATACCAAAATAAAACAAAACCAACATTGCATCCATGGTATATTGATTACTATGCCTATAGAAATCAAAATGTTAATTACAATCAAGGTAATGCACCGGCTATGATGAAGAAAGAGTTGAGTGAGCAAATGGTTTTTTCTAATTCAATATCCAGAACTAATGAAGATCTTTTAGAAAAAGATGCTTTTACTTCAGCTGATTTTACAACGGTTGTGCGAAATTTAACATCGGCAGAATTCAAAATTGACTTGCCCTACACGATTCCTTCAAACAACGAGCAACATATGGTGTTAATTAAAAACACCGATTTAGATGTGAAATTCAAGTATTTTACAATACCTAAACTGGATCAAGCTGTGTATTTGGTTGCGGAATTATCGAAATTGGATGAGCTAGGATTAGTTCCTGCAAAAGCAAATATTTTCACCGATGGTTCTTATGTTGGAGAAACATACATCGATCCCACAACTATTGATGACACGCTTTCTTTGAGTCTTGGTAAAGATCCAAATATTGTAACGAAAAGAACACTTTTGAAAAAAGATTCAAAGGATAAAATCTTGAACGATAAAATAGAAAAAACAATGAAATACACGATTGAGATTAAAAACTTAAAGGCTACACCAATTGAAATCGTTGTTTTAGATCAAATTCCAATCACTCAAAATGGAGAGATTACGATTGAAGCTCTTGCTTTATCCGGCGGTTCACTCGAAGAACGCACTGGTATTGTGGAATGGCGCTTTGATTTAAAAACTAAAGATTCTAAAATTCTAGATTTTGGATATAAAGTAAAACATCCAAAAGACAAGCAGATAGTTCTGAATTAACAAGTTAATTATAGGATTTGATGAACAGGCAATTATTATGATTGCCTGTTTTTTTTTGTTAATAACGGTTTAAAAATAGATGAGCGGGAGTGGCGATTATTTTCTGTTATTTTTATTTCTTATGTGATACCCATTCATTTGTGCATATTCCTCAATGGTTGTATGGAATCCAACTTTTTTTCTACGTTTATTTACCTTTTTTGTGTTTTTAATAGGAGAAATATAACAATCAAAACTTCCTGCATGGTTAGGAAAACATTCAGTCTGTGTCCCATATATTTGCTTTTTACCATGGTTTATTAGACATCGGTCTTTAGTTTTTGCGAATAGACTATCTGGAATCTCCCCTTTTTTTGATGCTTTAAGTATTACTTTGTAATAGTCGTCAATGTTGTAGGAATGCTGAATGATCAACCAAGCTATTTGGGCCGTCGATTCGCCAACCATACTTTTTCCTGGATAACCAAATTTATTAACTATTGAATCAATAAAAATTAAGTTCGCCCTATCAAATGATTCTTGTTTCAACATTAAGTTCTTTACAAAATCCGATAATACAAAGCCTTTTGTTTGACTTAATGAATCCAAATATTCTTTGTTTGACATCACATTATGCACCTCTATTCTTATTGCTTGATCTAAATTTTGAATACTATCTAGTTTCATTTTTAATTCTAGATTAATCTGTCCATGAAGGCACAAACTAATAAAACAAACACTCAAATATGTGATAATATTTTTCATTTGTTGATTAATGAAAATGACTATAAAGGTTATTCTTCAGATAAATATTCCGAAATCTGGCTAAAAATGGGTGGGATTTTATTAATTACGACATCCCAAACTATAGTATAATTGACTCCTATATAGTCATGAATTAATCTATCTCTCATACCTGCCATATTTTTCCATTCAATTAAAGTCCATTTAACTTTAAAATCAGCCGATATCTTTTTTGTTGCCTCACCAATAATTTCGAGACTTCTAACAACTGCGCGTTTTAAAGTTTCATCTTGAATAAAATTACTATACGTCAAATTATACGTTACAGAAACTAAAAATTGAAATTCATCTTGAATATGACGCAAATATTCTTTAGGATCCTTAGACATATTGTAACTCACTTAAAATTTTCGGACCGATGTACGGACTTAAGCC
>CAIUSK010000481.1 GCA_903901805.1 uncultured Flavobacteriales bacterium | reverse complement strand
TGGACGGTCACACGAACCGAGATTAATAACCACGTTGCAAATTATTTATCTTCAGGTTATAATCCTGTTCCTTCAATTGCGAATTGGCCCGGAAACGGAGATATTAATTTGGGTGTAGATGACAACTTAGCCCCCTTTATTGATATAAATTCAGATAATATCTACAATCCAATGGATGGTGATTATCCAGATGTCAGAGGTGATATTTCTTCATATATCATTCTAAACGATGATAAAGGTATACATACACAAAGTGGTGGGATTCCGCTTGAAATTGAGCTTCACATTATGGCATCGCAATATGCTGGAAATAATTTTCTTGATACCACAACTTTTTTAAATGTGCGTGCATTAAATCGAGGAAATCAACAATTTTCTACAGTGAAATTTGGGTTTTATATGGACGCAGACATAGGAAATTACACGGACGATTACTTTGGTTGTACACCAAATAAAGACATGATGTATTTCTATAACGGTGATAATTTTGATAATAATGGATATGGTATAAATCCACCAGCTTTGGGTGTAGTTAGTTTGTCCAAACCGATGGTAACTTGTGGATATTACAGAAGCAATTATAGTTATCCATACAGTGACCCTGCAATAGATGCAGAGTATTGGAATTTCATGTCTGCCAAGTGGGCCAATGGAGAATCTTGGACATCAGGCGGAATGGGATATTCGTCCTCTACAGGAGGAACCACAACACCAACAAACTTTATGTTTGATGGAAATCCAACAACCGGCACAGGTTGGACAGAAGGAACAAATAATAACCCAGCAGGAGACAGACGTGGAATAATGGTTATGCAATCAACTTCTCTTTTTCCCAATGAAATGAGTTGTTATGACTTGGCGATTATTTATTCACGTTCGGGAGGAAATAATCTACAAAATGTGCAAACGTTAATTGAAACCGCAGATTCAGTAAAACAATTTTATTTGAATCAGATTACCTACAATTGCAATCAAGTTACTGCCAATGTGAACGAGTTTGATCAAAAGGATATTATTATTTTCCCAAATCCTTCGAATGGAGAAGTCTTGATTGAAAATCTTGGTGAAATTACAAACAACTATAAAGTTGAATTAATTGATGTTAACGGGAATCTTGTTTTTACTGAAGTACTTCAATCGACTAAATTAAAGTTTGATTTACCAAATGGCTTATACCTAATGAAGCTCTCAACCAAAGAGAATATTTATTTTAAAAAAATAATCATAGAAAAATAAATGTCTGTTAACGAGAACGTTAATTATGAAAGATATGATTTTTAGAGTCATATAAGGAATTAAACAGCCCGAAAACCAACTGAAAATGAAATAGATCAACTAAGATTTTTCATTTTTATAAAAATTCAATTAAGATCTTATCGTCTTACCAAAAAACAGAATAATAAAATCCTTATTGGAAATAATCCACATTAATAGACAGTCCAATTCTAAATGGAAATACGCCAACAGTTTTGTTTTTTTGAAACAATGAAGTGAATTGATAGGCTGCAAAAACACCCATGTAGCTATATCCGGCTCGTACTGTTCCCTCTAAACTGAAACGGGACAAATTATAGTTAGAATAGGTGAAATGAGTAAAATTGTCCCCATTGGTATCCGTTCCTTTTTGAACTAAATAGGATGAAAGTCGCCAAGAACCAATAACTCCAGCACTCACATAAAAGTTCTTTTTTGTGTCTTTTTTGGTTGCAAACTCCAGAAGTAATGGGATTGTAATAAAATGGCTTGTAATTTTATTTTTCCTTACGTTACTCAAACCGTCAACAGCATAAACGGAGTCTGGTGTGTGAACTAATTGATAATTCGTTTTTATTCCAATTCCTTTAAGTGAATAACCCAATCCGGTTGTGATTCCCAGATGTTGTTTGAAAATGGGGAATTTATACTCAAAAAGGTTATAGTTAAAAATCCACGATTTCCCCACTTCATTTTCCCAAAAACGATTTTGATCAAAAGTGGTTGAACAATTTGAATTGTATAGTTGTCCGATACCTAATTCAATGCCTGCCCAATTAGGTTCAAAAAAATCATTGTCTTCCGTTTCTCCTTCGGAAAAGTCCGGATTAACAAAATTAATCGGAAGAATACATTGCAATTTAGTTGTGTCGCCAGCAATTGTTCCTGGAATCCATGTTGGCATAAGTTCAATCACGCGTCTTGCTTCATTAACAAAAGCATCACAATCAGTATTATTAGCCTCAAGTTCTATTTGTGTAATTGATCCATCTTTTTCCACCATAAATTTCATATACACCTTTCCGCCAGCTTGCATGTCTAAACATATTTCTGGAAAATTTAAATTTTCAACCAAGAACTCTTGCAGTGCCTTTTCTCCTCCAGGAAAACTAGCATCAGAATTGTCTTGTTGTGAAAAAAGGAAAGAAAAAACTCCTGTAAAAATAATAATTAGCCAATAGTTCATAAAATATGTTTAATATACAAATGTACAGATTTTGAGTGCCAATATCCTATTTCATTTTTATACCTTTGTGCTCAATGGTAAAAGCAAAGAAAATAGCCTATAGAACCATCCTATTGAGTATCATTTCGAGTGTTTTACTCGCACTATTAAAAGGATATTCTGGTTTTGCTGGCCATTCGGACGCCTTAATTGCAGATGCCATAGAGTCTGGAACAGATGTTTTAGCTTCTTTTTTAGTTTTGTTCGGGATTTATTATTCAACCAAACCAGCAGATGATGAGCACCCATATGGGCACGGAAAAGCGGAAGCATTAGTAACATTCGGCGTTGTTGGAATATTATTAATTTCAGCCACATTAATTGCTTATAATGGAATTCAGCATTTATCCATCGAACAGGAACAACCAGAGGTATTTACCATTTTTGTGTTAATCGGAATTATTATTTGGAAAGAATTATCGTATCGGTATGTATTATCTAAGGGTAAAAAAACCAATTCACTTTCAATTCAAGCAGATGCCTGGCACCATAGAAGTGATGCTATATCGTCCTTGATCGCTTTATTTGGAATAAGTTTATCTTTACTTTTCGGCCCTGCCTTTTCAAAAGCGGATGATTGGGCTGCTATTGCTGCATCATTGTTTATCGTTTATAATGCCTATATCATTTTCCGGCCTGCTTTAGGTGAAATATTAGATGAACATAATCACCACGAGTTGATAGATAAAATAAAACTAATGGAGACCCATATAGTTGGAGTTCAGGGAATTGAAAAATGTTTGGTTAGAAAAACGGGAATGACATATTTGGTAGATTTACATTTAGAGGTGGCGGGTTCGATTTCGGTTAATGAAGGACATAGGATTGCACATGAGTTTAAAGATTATTTACAAGGACAATTGCCTGAGATAAATGATGTATTGATTCATATTGAACCTTTTGAAAACAAAAATCGTACTGATCTCCTGAAGCAACCAATAACACTTTGAATCGTCTGAAATGAAGCCAATTTATAATAAATATGTTTTTACAAATAAAGGTGTTGATAAATTATACTTAGTTAGTTTTTAAATGAAGAAATCAAGTTTATTTTTATATCTTTTAACAAGACCTTTTACGCGAATGAGTATCAAGCAAATTATTATTCTACTTTTTATTTTTATTAATGGCAGTTTGTTTTCACAAAATGCTAATTTTCAAGCAGTAGACTCTACCCAATGCCCAGAAAATTTGTTTATCCTAACAGCAAACAACACCACTTATCCATCTTCAGCTTATTCCTGGCAAATCACAAGTCCGACAGGGGTTGTTACTAATTACTCAGGAAATGACACGATAGGAATTGTGCTTTCATCTACAGGTCTTTATGATGTAACGTTGACAGTAACTTCAGGTGGAACCGCTAGTGTAACCAAGCTTGACTACTTAACTGTTTATGCCAAACCTTCAATCATTTACACTGTTTCTCCGACAACAGGTTGTTCTCCCATGAATGTGGTTTTCAACGGGTCGTGCACTGCAGGAAGTGGGTCTATAGTATCGTATTCAATCAATACAGCAAATGGTTTTGTTTCCTCAGCTGAAGATTTCTCGTATACTTATTCAAATACTACTTCTGGAAATCTAACTTTTAAACCGAAAGCAACTATCACTAATTCAGTAGGTTGCTTTGATACATTAACTTTGGCAACAATATTAGTTAGACCCTCACCCAGTCTATCTAGCCCAACTAATCCAAATGCTGTTTGTAGTGGAAGTACTTTTAATTACATCCCAACATCCTCCACTGCCGGATGTACATTTTCTTGGTCTCGAGCTTCTAATGTAGGGATTGTTCAAGGGGCGAGCAGTGGTACAGGAAATATCAGTGAAACGTTAACACTTGTAAATCCCACAGGATCAAATGTTTCGGTCACCTATGTGGTTACAACCACCGCCTTAAATGGTTGTCAGACGCAGCAAAATGTTGTTGTTTCAGTTAGAGCTTTACCGGCAGTTTCAATATCTCCTTCAAGCTTAACTATTTGTAATGGTTCTTCAGGTACGTTAACTGCAACGGGAACACCATCAGGGGGCACTTATACTTGGTCAAATAGCTTAGGGTCTGCAACTACTGCAACTGTTTCTACAGCAGGTACTTATTCAGTTACATACTCTGCAGGCGGTTGCTCAAGCGCTCCGGCTAATGCAACAGTTACCGTTACATCAGCACCCACTTGGAGTTCTCCAGCTATAAATATTGCTGAGACTTCAGGAACAACAAATAATGATGGTACAATATGCTCGGGAGGAAGCGTAACCCTAACAGCCAATCCAGCTGCTGGTGGAGGTACTTATCTTTGGTCGCCTGGAGGACAAACAACGTCTTCTATTACAGTGGCACCAAGCGCAACCACAACATACACAGTCACATATACCTTAGGCTGCCCGAGTGCTCCAACATCAACACAGATTATTGTAAGGGCGCTTCCAACCAACAATTATTTGAGTTCGGTAACAAGTGCTTGTAGTGCCCCAGTTACAACAAATTATACCTCAACAGCAACGGCTCCTTCTGGAAGCACAATATCATCCACAAACTGGACCTTTACAGGTGGAACTCCAAATTCAGGAACTGGATTAGGACCAATACTAGTTACATATAATGCATCAGGGGTTTATGGAATTTCGCTAACTTCAACCTCAAGTGATGGATGTGTTTCGACTACTAATTATTCAAACGCCATTTCGATAAGTAGTACCCCTGCCCCAACATCTTCATTCTCAGTTTCCCCATCCACGTCGCAATGTCTAGGCTCAAATTTCACGTTTACGTATACTGGAACTGGAGCAGATTCTATTCGGTGGGATCTCGGAAATGGAGCCATAATTTGGACGCAAGAAAATGTTCCGTTAACTTATGGCGCCACGCAATATCTTACTCCAGGCTCTTATGTAATCTCAATGACCCCATGGACAACAATAGCAGGTAATCCACCGCAATTGGGCTGTTCGGGCTCTGTTACAACTCAATTTATTACAGTAAAGGGTCCAAAAGCATCTTTTACACTACCAACTGTTAATTGTACCAATCAATTTAGTCGAACATTTACGAATACTACCACAGGAACAACGGGCTCCACAACTTACGCGTGGTCTTTTCCTAGTGGAACTCCCGCTACGGCAAATACTTCTGGTCCTCATACTGTTACATGGGCGGCTCAAGGCTCATATACTGTAACTTTGACTGCTACAGACGCATCTACAGGCTGTCCCGCGACTAACGCCACTGCAACTGTAAATGTAAATAGTAATACTGGTGCTGATTTTTCTGCAAATTTTACTTCAGTTTGTTTAGGAGCTAGCGTGATTTTTACGAATACTACTCCATCTCCTCAGTATAACGGATTAAATCAAAATTCAAGTTCCACAAATACTCAATGGGATTGGAATTCGAGCAATGGAGTAACTTTTATTGCATCCTCACCAACCCTTCGAGGCACTCCTAGAACAAGAGGTTTTACATCTGCAAATGGATATGCACCTGGTCAATACGGTATCGCCATGTTAAATATTGACAATAACAATTGTAGAGATACTATTATCAAACCTAATTACATAACGGTTCATGGTGTTATCGCAAGTTTATCTGTTGCAGATACTTTATGTGCCGGTCAAGCTTTTCAACCAATCGATAATTCAACAGCACCAATGTCTTCGATTGCTTCAAGGGTTTGGAATTGGGGTGATGGTACAGCAAATACAACAGGTAATAACGCATCACCAACTCATACCTATGCCAATCCTGGACCATACACGATTACCTTAACCATAACTGATAATTCAGGACTTATTCCAGCTTGTTCAACCGTTGTCACCAAAAATGTTTTTGTTAGAAAGCCAACCGCCAACTTTAGTGTAAATAGAAATTTCATATGTAATAATCAAACAGTTGTTGTTTCAAATAACTCAACAGGTGTTGGACTTTCAACATATAACTGGTCCGCGACAAATGCCTCTCCCGCAACAGCTTCAGGATCAAGTTTTGGCACATTTACATTTACACAACAAGGAAACCAATCGATTACATTAACTGTTACAGACAACCTGGGGTGTGTCGATGATACAACAATTGCAATTTCTGTTTTTGATGTTTTGGCAGCGGCTAACCCTCCAACAGCAACTTTTAGTTGTTTCAATTCCTCTCCTCCCAACCAAGTTACATTTACTAATTTATCAACGAATAATGTTGATGTTTCATCTGCTCAGTGGGATTTTGGCAATGGTCAAACCTCTACTTCATGGGAGCCTTCAACAACCTATACACTTCCCGGAACATATAATGTCTTATTAACTGTTACTTCATTGACGGGATGTACAAGTACACAACAAGTTTCAATAATTACAGTTGGAGGACCTTCAGCTACGCTTGATATAACAAATGCCAGTTTAACTGGATGTACTTGTTATAATGCAACGATTTCTATCACAACAAATAATGTATCATCAGTTAGTTTCTTTCCTTATGGCTCGGGTTCATTCAGTTCGATAACGCCTAATTCAACACAAAACATTACCGAAACCTATTGCAATACCGGTACAACACCTATCACTGTAACGCCTGCAGTTTATATTTCAGGGAATGCTGGTTGTAATGGATTAATTAATTTTAATGAAACTATTACAATAAATCCAAAAGCAGCAATTACGGCTATGACCAGTACGGTTTGTAGTCAAACAGCTTTTAGTGTAACGCCAGTTAACGTAACTAATGGAGTAATTCCATCGGGAACAACTTATAGTTGGTCTGCACCAGCGGCAGCAGGCATAACAGGTCTTGCAAGTGGCACATCGGCAACAAGTATAAGTGGTACGCTAACAAACACAACCAATGCACCAATAAGTGTTGTTTACACAGTTACGCCAACATCAGGAGCGTGTGCAGGTAGTACTTTTACAGTTACGGTTACTGTGAATCCTAGACCAGCAATTACGGCTATGACCAGTACGGTTTGTAGTCAGACAGCTTTTAGTGTAACGCCAGTTAATACAACAAATGGAATTGTCCCATCGGGAACAACTTATAGCTGGTCTGCACCAGTAGCAGCAGGCATAACAGGTCTTGCAAGTGGAACATCGGCAACAAGTATAAGT